>NZ_NQMR01000085.1 GCF_002276045.1 Pseudoalteromonas sp. NBT06-2
GCAAAAGTAAGCTAGAGTCGTTACTTTAGTTTTTAGATTTGGATTAGGAAATATATGGCTAAATATCTAAAAGGAAAAAATCGGCCAGTATTCCTCTAAACTCACCATTCAAATCGTTCTTCTGATTGCTTTGACTTTAACTCTTCGTCAGCCCTTTCTTGTTCTACCTTTAGCTCTAGCCTGCTAAGTATTATTTTGGTGCTTTCTACAACAACAGGGTTTTCGTGTAAAAGAAGCTCCTTAAACATCTCAGCTCTCTGTTCAATTATGGATGCGCGTGAACCACTCCAAGACATTGGATAAACAGCACTCTCGTAAGCTTCAATAACTAATCTCGGTTCAGGGCTATTGTTAATTAGCGCTTTTGCCAAGTTAATTAACCTAAGATGTTCACCACGCTTCTCATAAGGAGTGATCACCCATGCTAGAGTTTTAAATCTGTATATTGGTGACTCTTTGCACCAAGCTATAGTTTTGCAAATAGGGAGCTTGGAGAATGGGCTTATTTCTCTATCTAAATCACTCTTTCCGATTTCATGAGACACATTGTCATCTTTGAGAAATACATCTAAGGCTTGGATCGGTTGTAGTTCGATTAAAGTTGATAGAAAATCCCCATAGTCAAATGCATAAACTTTATGAGTAGCTATACCTTCGTACAGCTTTTTGAACAGGGTATTAGTATCTTTCTCTGCCTTATCCCCCGCAAAGCATACTTCAGCTATTTGTACCAAAGAATGAACTCGTCCACCATAGCCTCGTTGAACACTATAATCATGCTTCAGTAAGAGCTCTCTGTATTTTTTAATCAAATCCACACTAGGAACGTAAATGGTTTGATTCTCCAAACCATAAAACCGCATGGCTAGTATTTCAATCACAGCACCGTGTCCATTTGGCTTCAACCAGAGCAGATCCAAAATAGTAATTAAATCAGAGTCAGATATTGATTCATGCCGTCTACCACATGCCATATTTCGGTACATCCAGCTTGGAGAGGTATTATTTTTTAACGATATTATGAGCCTGCTTACTGCAACTTCATCTAGGGGGCAATTAAACTGCATCAATGGGAATATCTGATTTAGTTTATCGTTATTCAATAAATGATCTAAAATCATTTGCGCCTTATCTAAGTCATTGTCATAAACGTATCTGACAAAACCTCCAACAAAGTTCGAGTTTACTTTTGTGATATCTAGTTTTTCTATACAGATAGTAATATCACACCATACCTTTTCAATATCATCAACTCCGCTAGCAACTCCATGACCAAACCTAAATAAGTGGTTGTTACTATTCATAGTTGTAAGAACCTGAACCAACTTATTTATAAGATAGTCATAGTGTTCTTGAGCAACATGTGTGCCTAGTTCTTCTGCGAGTTCTTGGGATTTTTCATACCCCCATTTTACCGTTTTACCTTTTTCATCTAGCTCATCGAGACCGGAGTAACTATGGTTGTCAGTAAACACATATAGTTCCATTTTTCCGTCTAGATCTTGAGCTGCAATATTTGCTCTTAACATGTTCAGTCGATTTTTATGCTCTTTCGTCATTGACGTTGAATCAAACCGCAATGTTTCCCCCATAGCCAACCAACCTCGTGGCCATCCTCCACTGTTACAAAAGCTTTTGGATATGAATTCGAGATCATCATGTAGTTCAGCTAATCTCCATAGCCCTCTAATATGACTAGCGAGAACCTCTTTGATACGCTCATCAATGACATTACCTGACGAAACAAAATTACGAATGAGTAATAAGTATTCTCGATACCAAGAAAGTACATCATTGCGACTTTGAGGCTCGTAGCCAGAGTCTCTTGATTTAGCACCAAAATCACAATCATAACTCGATAAAAAGTGACTAGTATTTAGTGATTTATCGAGTAACTCATAGCCAAGTTCTCTTTCGCTTTCATTTTTGCTTTCTATGAGTGTTCTAATGCATTTAACTCTTCGCTCAAATTTTGCATGTGTACCTGATAGATAAAGCTGAAACAAACTACATAGTAAACTTCTAACAGAGTTGTTTTTTTCCCCTTTTTTTTCAGATAAGGCGAAACCACAAAGCAACTCAAAACATTGACTAAATAAGTCATCTTCATATGCTAGAGAACGAAGAAGCCTTGTAATTAAAATGTAATGGGGATTGTCTCTAGTTAAGAAGGTTGAATCCAATTTTGCTCTTTGCTCTAAGTAATTAAGCACTTCATTTGGAATAATAGAGGCAATATTGACCAACAATGAGATCGATAATTCGTCATTACCTTTTTTACAAAGTAAATCTATCACTCCGTCGGCTTTTAGCCATAATGATGCTATCTTAACAGCTTCTTTGCTATCGTTGAGATATCCAATACGACGTGAAAATGATTTGAGCAGTCTTGGCTCTGTATTACTGTTTATGAACTTAACAACATTCGAATGAGGGACATTTCGCAACGCTGAACAGGCAAGCCTATTTGCAATTGGATGAGGTAATATCGCCATCCAAATACCACGAACTTGCGCTAAGTTTCTCTCTTCTAGTTTCTTAGCAAATCTATACATCTCATGAGGCGGAAGCATTACTATTTCACCTAGTAACTTTAACTCTTCACTAAAGTCCTTCTCAGATTCCAACGTGAAGGTCGGCCTATCCGCACC
>NZ_NQMR01000086.1 GCF_002276045.1 Pseudoalteromonas sp. NBT06-2
TTCAGACTAAAAGTTTGAGTTTAGCTTATATATCAATAAGAAAGTTTGACTGTCTAGTTTTCCATACGTTCAAAATCGAAATTTTTTTCATTTTCACAGATATACTTTAGGCTCTACCCTTCTCTTTTTAACTAAATTTAAATGTTGCTTTCTATCATCTCTACTAGTGTTAGCAATATTGTATTTTAGCAATTCATCAAACTCTATTACTTCTTCAATACCAAATTGATGCGTTTGAAAAGATTCTATATATCTTATTAAGTCACGTAATTTTATAACATTAATAGGCAGTTTAGTTTTAAACTCAGATCGTTCGGTAAAAACAACAACTGATTCTATGTTTTTAGCTAAGCCAAATAAGGTTCCTACGGCCAAGCAGTGCTTATAGTTTTGATGTAATGGGTTTTGAAATTTCGATTTTTTCTTATATATTTGTTGTGTCCAAAAAGGTTGTTTTTCTGAACCAAAAATCCAACCAGCATAATTTTTAGTTTCAATAACGAAAATTCCAAACCTGCTAACAACTAGATGATCAACTTCAGTTAAATCTCCGTCATCTAAAGATAAAATCAGGTTTTTATAACATTTATAATCACAATTACTTAATAAGTTAAGTTTACGATTTACGATTCGCTCAGCTACCATACCTTTAATTTTTGAACTATTAACTCTAAGTAAAATACTGAATGAAATGCATAACAAAAATACTACAAAGAGACTTATCAAAATTTTAAAAGGGAATAAACTAAACATATCAACTTTATCAGCTACTTTTTGGTTAAGCTTTAAGGTTTGAATAGAATTAGATTGTTTAACTTGAGGGATTAACCCTTTAATTTTTGGAGCTGAAAATTTTTGTGTTTCACTAACAATATAATTACTGGATTTAGCTTTTTTAGGGTTAATACAAGCAGTATCAACCATACGTTTAGATTCTCGGTAATTTTTATGTGTTTTATTGTTGCTATATTGAGCAATTTGCTGCTTTAACAATAAACAAGTACCTTCACTTTGTTGCTCAACAGCAAATACATTCAGGCTTGTTATAAATATAAATGTTAAAATCCATTTCATCTGTATTTATTTCTCACATATAATTTCTAAAAAAGATTCAAATTTACTAAAGACTTAAATCTTCAGGCCAAATAAAATAAGCGCCAAATCGTTTACTATGTTTGGCTTCACCACCAATTTTTTCACCTTTGGTTGTTAAAGCATGTTTATCATCAACGAGTGATAAAATGCCATTTTGTGTTAACTTATCAATCAATTCAGCTGTTTTTAAACCGAGTTTTTTTGCTACTTTAGAAGATGTTAATTTTTCAGATTCGCTTTTACGTTCAGTTTTTGTTTCAACTACTGTTGTTTCAACTTTTTCCATTGAAATTCGAACTTCATCACTAATACGTATGATACGTTGTGCTTCATCGTAAGCATCACGATACATTTGTGCATCATCATCACGAGATATAAATACACCCATTTCATTATTATTAACTTGGCTGAATTCATATAGATTTAAACTGCTAATAATACAGCTAGATTCATTCATGTAACATTTAGCGTGCAGATTTTTACAAAAGCTGGTACGTACAAAGCTTAGCTCTTTTAACCAATTGATCTCTTCTGGTTGAAGCTCACTTTTACCATAAACAATACGAACATCTATTTTTAGCCGGTCTTTATCTTCTAACAGCTCTTTTATACGATCGTTTAATTTTAAGAATGGGCTAATAAGAATAAGACGATCTGAAGCATTTTTAATTAATTCTTCTAAATAATAATTTGTTGCGCTAGTGTTTAAAAATTTAGCCATTTTCATTCCTTGATGCTATTTATAGCAATATTATATTTTGTGATTATAAAAGTCATAGACTTTTGATTTAATTTTAAAATAAAGTTGAAAGTTAATTTTTAAAACAAATTAAATAAGTGATTTACCTTCCCACCTAGTAACTATTTAAATTAACTAATTTTAGTAAGGTTATTTATTTTTAAATTGTGTTATAAATTGCTCATAACTTTTGTCACCCTTCATATGTGCATGGTTAGGTTGTTCAGCATGGCAGCTAATACACAATACCCTACAATTTGCCGGAGTATTCCAGTAATGACTATGATTAATATGATGAACATGCAAAAAATGTTTGTATTTCAAAAGATTTATACCACAATCTTCACAATTCCAATTATTTTTAGCGCGTAGATCTCTGCTGAATTGATACCAATCTCTCTCACCCACAAACCGATTCAATGCACCATATTCATTAAATGCAATATTACTTAACAATCTTCCTTCAAAAATAAAATCAGCATAATTAAAGTTATTTGCCAATTCAGTACATTTTTCAGAGTCTTGCCCTAGTGGAGGTAAAAAATCAGGAAACAATTCTCTGATACAAAATTGGCATGCGCCCATAGGAAGTAAAATCTCATCCTTACCAATAACTTTTTGACTTGATTTTATATTTACTTTAAAAAATCCATCAGCTCGACTCGTTACATGATACTTACCAGGTGCATCCTTTATTTTTTGACAATATGTTAAATGTACTTTATGTGTTTTTGTTATCGCATTGTCGTGCGTTATTTCATCATAAGTTGATTTTTTTAGCACCTTTTGGTATGCAAAAACTGGTGTGCCACTTATTGCTAATCCATTGATATTTTTATATTTAAATAATATTTCATGCTCAAATTCGTTTTCAACATTACTCAGTTGAACCAACCACGACGAACGAAATCCAGTAAATGCTACCAAAGTAATTAATCCGTCTCATGTTTATATTTAAATAAAATCTCTACACGTCGCTGTAAATGTTCTTTTCCCTTTGTTATTTCATTATCCTTCTGTGAGAAAGAAAAACCTTGAGCTACAAACTTAGTAGCTACAGCTGTTTCTTTTTTATCTAACGATTGTAAACAATGATCCATAGCGTTCATTGCTCGCTCATATGAAACCCGCATATTGCCAACAAATGCGTTGCCTTTTCCACTCCAACCATCGTCTGTATGACCACGAATGACAATTTTATCAATTTGGTTTTTTTTATGCCTAACCATCTCAATTAATTTTGGACAAATACTGTTTAATGTTTTTTTAGCTTGTTCTGACAACATGGATTCTCCGCTGTCAAACTTAAACCAAGCTGTTAATGTATTACGTTGTTGATCCCATTGCAGACTATTATCTTGCTTAGCTAAACCATTTATATGTGAATACAGCACTTGTTCGACTTTAGAATACTTTTGAGGAGAAATAACTTGTGAGTTGCCTATATGCTGACTAATAAAATCACGCTTTTCAATTGCTAATAAAGTACCCAGTAAAAAAAGTGCCATTAGTGCGGTCATTAAATCAGAAATTGCTAGCCCAGATTCTTCAGCATCTTGTGTATTAAACAACATTATTAGCTCACTTCATCTAATGTAGGCTCAGAGCTATGCTTTTTAGCTAACAATAACTCTTTTTGTTTATCTTCCAAAATACTTGCCAACCCAGTTGTATAAACCATTGCAACTTCTTGTAGACCTTGCTCAACCGATAAATCTAGTTTTTCAAAAAACGTATGCGCTTGTTTAATTTGTGATTGATTCAATTCATCAAACGCTTTACTGACATTTTGAAATTGTACTTTAAAGTCAACAACAGCTGCCGCAACATTGCTTTTATGGTCTTTCTCTACAGTTTGTTGAATAACTTGCAAATCACTTACTAAATTTGACAGCGACTTCATTGAAGGTTGAACCTGTTTAATATCTTTACTCAAAGACTGATAAAGTTGCTGAGCGCTTTTAAAGTCATTTACAATTGAATTTGAAGCACTAGATAAGCTTTCACGCAAATATTCACTTTGTTGCTTAAGGTCCACTATCGATTCATTTGAATTTTCTAATATTGTCTTAAAATGAGAAGAACACTTATGTAATAGATTAGAAAAGTCTTTCATAGCTTGAATATTACTACTATTTATATCTTGCGTTGTAGTCACCATTGACGACAATAATGTTTGATTTTTACTTACAGAGTCATTTGTATCTATCAATAACGTATTAGACTGTTTTATTAACGTACTAATACTATTAGCAAACTGGTTAAGCACATGATCCGTTTTTTCATTAAATTGCTGGCTAATATTTTTAGAGTCTTTTAGCAATTGTTCTGACAACAACCTTGCAACCGTTTTACTATTATCATTTACCGCATAAACCACGTTGTTAGTATTTTCACGAACAGCCGCAACTATATTATTGGTCTGTTTGGCATATTCATCATAAGGATCAGGTAGTCGTTTAGCCAAGCGCATCTTACATAATATAGAGCCTGCTAGGCCAAATACACTAGACCAAAAAGCACTTTTCAAACCCATTAACAATGCATCAAAAGCGTGTTGACTAGTTGCAGTTTCATCTAATGAATTTAGTGAAATGGCAATACCTAAAAAAGTAAAAAATATACCTACAGTAACGCATAAAGACGGTGTGATAATAGATAAACGAGATGTAGGATCACCTGAAACATATACGTAATAGACAATAATAAACAACGAGATAGGAATTAATAAAAATGTCACTCCTGATATAACCTTTATAATATTCACTTACGCATATTGTACACAAAACAGATACGAGCAAACAAGCGAATTAACTCACTTAAAGCTTATTAAGCTAAAAAGACAAAAAATTAAATTCTAATTTACTACGCTCGATAAATTTGTACAAAACAGTCGACAACTAAATGATATATATCAAACAATATGATCTTTTTACACATTCCATCTGTACCTATTTAAGATTAACCTGTACTATTTTTGTTCATTTATTATGATGGAAAATAAAATGGACAAACAACTCGCATTATTTAATGAAATCCCCAGTCAAAAGCAAAACAAAGAAACGCCTAAAGAATCAAATAGTAGATTTTGTAAAGACTTAGAAGAGCTATTAATAACATTAGGTTTTATAGAAACTGATAATAATAATCCTGATAAAAATCAATTTAAGAAACGTGCGCAATATAAAGATATGTATGATTCAAAAAGACATAGTGCATTCCTACTAAACCATAACATACATGGTTTATTAAGAATTGAAGCTCACAGACAAGTACAGTCAGGATCTGTCGATCAAAAATTTCCATTTTTTTTAGAATCCTTAAAGAATGCCCCTGAAAAAAAAGCTATTTTAGTTTTTGAAGGTAATGGTTATAAAAAAGAGGCTTTTAAATGGCTACTTGATAATGCTGAAAAAACCAAAAATAAAAAAATCAATGTATTTGGTACTATTGATACGTTTATCGATTATATAAAGTGCTAATTTAAATGAAGTTAGATTCAAAGTCTCATAATCTAGCTTCATTGTTTAATTAAAACTGTAAATATTATCATTAACTAAACGTACTGCATCATCTACTTTTGTCATTTCTCTTAAGAAAAACAAGGCCAAAATGATACAAAATATTGAACCGATAATAGCGAAAATAGTAGTTAAAACGCCAAAAAGTGAATACATTAAAGATGAACTAAAAAGTCCTAAACCACCTAAAGTTCCTAATAAACAATATATAAAAAATACTTTACCTCGTTCAATCATACGATTCTTTTTAGTAGAGTATTTATCTTTTAATCTTAATAAGTTCAATTCCTTATCAACTTCTATAAATTTTTTACAACTCCCAAATTTCTTTAGTAGCCTAAATGCTCCCGGTATATGGATGAACCATTCAATTTCAAATGGTTTTAATTCACATTTAGCATAATCTTGAATTGCGACTAGCAATGTTGGTAAATTATTCTTGGCATTAGTTCCACATAACTCTTTTAACTTTTCATAAAACTCTAAGTTAATTGAATTTAGTTGAATACTTGAAACCTTCCACCTCGACAACATAAATGGAAATCCAATTCCAAAAAGAATAATACTAATAAGCGCAGATACTAATTTAAAGTCTATAAACTCCACAAAAAATCCTTTTATTTAAAAATCGAAGATAAACTTATTTATATCATATAAACAGCGCTTACCATCTGATATATTTACAAAAAATAAATTTTACAAAACAAAAAGCAGTAACTTATGGATCAAGTCGGCATTTACGAACAACTCATAACTCAAATTGTTGAAACAAACCTAAATCGAGAGTTGTTTTATGTGGGTGAAAGGCAATTAGAACCTTCTGAAGCGTCTACTTGGTTATCACGCTTTTTAACCCGAGTAGTGGAGTTTGCCATTGATGCCGTACCTAATTCCGATGAGCGATTACAAAAACAAATCACATTAGCCAATGATCTAGTTTTTTGGTTAAAAGATCATATTAAAGATGATAACTTTATTAACGAAAACCTACTCGATAACCAAGGTAAAATACTCACAGCCCTATTTGATAAAAACAATCCAATTGCTGCTGATTTACCTAAATATACCGAAGCGATATTTCCCCTCACTGGTCTTACTCAAAGTGAGCTGTTTTGTGGCAGTAATGCGGGAATATCACTCGAAACAGAACTAAAACGCGAAATAAAATCTGCTGATAAAATTTATTGGTTAGTCTCATTTATAAAATGGGCTGGCATTCGTATATTCAAAAAAGAACTAGAAGAATTCACCCGCAGCGGTAAACAGCTAAAAATCATTACTACCTCTTATATGGGTGCAACCGATGCCAAGGCCGTTGAGTTTTTAGCATCACTACCAAATACCCAAGTAAAACTCAGTTACAATACCCAGCGCGAACGCCTACATGCAAAATCATATTTATTTATGCGCAATACCCAATATCATACTGGTTATATAGGGTCATCAAACTTATCACATTCAGCATTAACCAATGGACTTGAGTGGAATTTAAAAATTACCTCTCAAGAAATCCCGCACATAATAAATAAATCGCTCAGTACATTTGAAACCTACTGGCAATCGAACGACTTTGAACTATTTAATGGCAATGCAGAAAGTAAAACAAAATTACATAACGCACTAAGCGAAGCAAAAGGCAGCTTTAGTGACAATAACAATTATTATTTTGAAGTTAAACCTTTCCCCCATCAGCAAGAAATACTAGAACAACTTCAAACCGAACGTCATTTACATAAGCGATATAAAAACTTAGTAGTAGCAGCCACTGGCACAGGTAAAACTATAATTTCAGCTTTTGACTTTGCGCGTTTTTATCAACAAAACCCACATGCAAACTTTTTATTTATAGCTCACAGACAAGAGATTTTAAAACAAGCACAAAGTGCCTATCGTGGAGTGCTTAAAAACAGCAGTTTTGGTGAGCTTTGGGTCGGTAATCACAAACCCACACAGTACAAACATTTATTCGCTTCTATTCAAAGCATCAACAATCAACTCAATACCTTACCATTGGGTAACGATTACTTTGATTACATAGTGATCGACGAAGTACACCATATTGCGGCCAATAGTTATCGCGGTTTATTAAAACGTTTTAAAGCAAAAATACTGTTAGGTTTAACCGCCACACCCGAAAGGCATGACGGCACAGATATTCTCGATGATTTTTGTGGTGTGATAGCCGCAGAGTTACGACTGCCTGAAGCGATAAATCGCAGGTATCTGTCGCCATTTCAATATTTTGGCATTGATGACGAAACAGATCTTAGCAAAATCACTTGGAAACAAGGCCGTTACGATGTAAGCGAACTTACCCATGTTTATACCCATAGCGATCAAAGGGTAAAACGCATATTAAACAGCCTTAACGAAATCATCACCAACGTAAACCAAATGCGCGCATTGGCTTTTTGTGTCAGTAAAGAACATGCCAATTACATGATGAAAAAATGCTTATTAAAAGGCATTAAGTGTGATGTATTAACCAGTGATAACAGTAAAGATCGCGATATAAAACAACAACAGCTACGCAGCAAACAAATCAATATATTATTTGTCGTTGATATTTTTAACGAAGGTGTAGATATACCAGAAGTAGATACCCTACTATTTTTACGCCCAACCGAAAGTTTAACCATATTCTTACAGCAACTTGGACGAGGTTTGCGTTTAATTGAAGGCAAAGAGTGCTGTACCATTTTAGATTTTGTGGGTAATTCTCGACCAGAATACGACTTTAGCCAAAAATTTAGAGCCTTAGTAGGTAAAACCAATAAATCGATAAAAGAAGAAATAAATAACGACTTTCCCAATTTACCACTTGGTTGCCGAATAGAACTTGAAGAACACACCCAAGAAATGATTTTGAGCAATATTCGCAAGGCCATGCTCAATAAAAATAAACTATTAAGCTTAATCAACAACTTTAGCCTGCAAAGTCATTTACCTTTAACCTTAACCAACTTTTTACACATTAATCCAAATATCAGTTTAGAAGATTTATATAAAATAAAATTAAACAAAATGGGCGGTTGGGCAGTACTCAGCCAAGCAGCTAAAAATGGCCAAAATGAAACAATAAACCTAGCCGAACAGGAAAGATTTACTACTTTAAATAAGTCCTATTACCGCGCTATTAATCACCATTTATTAAGCTGTAGTTCAGTGAGCTATTTACAGTTTTTACAGCAATTGTGTGCCAACAATTTCGATTTAAAAAATCTTAAAAGCAATACAAAGACCACAAACAAAATAGACAGTAACCATATAAATAACTTTGCCCTAATGTGCCACTATAATTTTTGGGAGCAAGCAGGCCCTAAACTGGGTTTCACCTCAATTGAACGAAGCTTAAAAGCGCTTAGTCATAAGGCATTACAACAAGAGCTAAGCGAAGTACTCACTTTATTAATTGATAAAATCCACCAGCAAGAGCTGCCAACAAAGCACGCTATAAAAACCCATGCCCGTTATACTCGCGAACAAATATTAGCTGCTTTTGGTGTAAGTTCATTTGATAAAAAATCACCTGCACGCGAAGGTGTATTAGAACTAAAAGCACACAAAACAGAGCTATTATTTGTTACCTTGAATAAATGCGAAAAGCAGTTTTCCCCAACTACCATGTATCACGACTACGCTATTAGCGAATCGTTATTTCATTGGCAATCACAAAATAGTGCAAGGCCAGAACACGGCAAAGGATTAAGCTACATAGAGCACATTAAAAACAAAAAGCAGATTATATTATTTGTACGTGAGCAGGCTAAAGACGAGAACGGCCGTACTATGGGCTTTATGAACTTTGGCCCAGTGAATTATGTAAAACACCAAGGCCAACAGCCGATGAATATAACTTGGAAATTAGAACATCCCATGCCAGCAAGTTTGTGGCATGAAACAGCTAAATTGGCGGTTGGTTAAGAATACATAAGGTAAAAAATGTTAGATATATTTAAAATATTAACTGAAGAAGTTGATAAGCAGAATTCAGATTCGCTTTTTTTAACCTTATTCAAATCACTAATACCCACTTTTATCAAAACTCTATTCATTAGTGTAATTATTGGGATCGCATTGTTAGTTTTCGATGGTGTTGAATCATTAATATTAGAAAAAGTATTCAATGCTTTTATTTTAATATTTGTGACATGTTTTTTTATACTTTATATTTATGAACAACTCTTGGATGTTTGGAGAACAGTAAAAAATCCAACTAAAGACATACTAGAACCTATTGTACAAGCTCTAGAACCACAAGTTGAGTTAACTAATAAACTCACATCATTTAAAAGCATACAACTACAACAAGCGATAGATAGATTAAATTATGATTCACAGAGAATTAAATCACGCTTAGGTTTAATGGTAGGCGCTATTGAAAGGTTGGGTATAGTCCCATTCTTAATCGCACTATTTTTTACAGCTCATAAATTTTTTACCACTGAACAAATGAGTAGCAATTACACTATAGGTCTCTCATTGATTTCGGGTATATATATCGGTGTGTTAATGTGTACTAGTGCTCTACAGCGCTTTGAATATTTTAAGCTAGTTTTGAGTGATGCGAAGAATATTGTAGTAAAAAAGGAAGAATTGTATCAGAGTAAAAAATTAGAATTTTCACAATTAAAAAGCGAACTACAATAATAACGATACTGCACTCTAGTTTGGGTTTTAAAATTAAAACCCAAAACCTACAAGAAAAAACTAACTCACTGTGTAGTTATATTCTCGAAATAAATTTGTTGCCAATAACCCTGCCACTGAACACAATCCAATTGTTATAAGAGGGTTTTTACTGTTTTTTGCTATTACCACTCCTACACTAGCTCCAACTATAGCTCCATTTAGTTGAGAGCTAGTTGGCTTTCCACTTTTGACTAACGAAACTAAATGCTCACAGTTAAAATCAAACAAGTCATATTCCTTTGCTTGTTCAACTAAAGAAACCCCTTTCTGTTTAAATTGATTTTGTTGCTCAATATCTAAATCAGAACTAATTACTTTGACTACTTTACCCTGTGCATATTCATTAAAAGTACATATTTCTGCACCATTCGTTGGAGAATTATGTAGTACTTTTCCATTATCTAGCATTACACCAGCATGCTGAACTATTAACTTACTGCGATACAAAATATCGCCTACCTTTATTTGATTCATAAATTTTCCTTTATGAGTTATAATTAAAAAGAGTAAAAAACTCTACAAAACACATTTAAATACGTTTAACGCAAATAAAGTGGTTAGACGTAATATACGGACTTTGTACTTAAAATCAACTACTTTAGTAAAGGTTACTGTTATGGAACAGAAATTAGCTTCATTTTCTTCAGTTTTAGGTATTGTTATTGCTAATAAACGCAAAGAACTCGCGATTGATCAAGGTGACTTCGCTGCACTTTTAAGCTTATCTCAAGCAAGCTACAGTAGACTTGAGTCTGGTAAATCAACATTTTCAGTTGATCAAATGTTTGGCTGCGCAAAGGCTATTGGTGTAAGTATTACAGATTTAGTCTCGGCTGTAGAAAATACAATTAATCAACTAGAAGAGAAGCAAGATATTAGTGTGAAGATTCCACCTAGGGGTAACGCGAATAAAGCAAAAGATCCAAATACTGGCCTAAGTACTTTTGTTGCGGGTGCAGCATTAGGTGCATTAATTATAGGGCTTGCTGCAAAATCAAAATGAGCTTCTTTTAATAACTATGTGAAACTAACTCGTAAGCTTATTTGTAAATCCATTTATTCAACTATTGGCAATTTAAATAAATGGCCAGGATAAATTTAATACCTGTCCATTTATTCTCTTGCTTAAACTGAGTAGACTATATCATCAATAGTTCTAATCTCATTTTTATATTTATTTTTGCTATCGCTTAAGAAACGGCGCTTTAATAATCCCCCTCCAATAAAAATCACTTTTGCTTTATCATCAAAGTAACTACTGTTAACTTGTTTCATTTTTAAACCATTAACAGCTTTATTTTTATCCTTTTCATCTCCAGTATCTTCTTCTACTTTAGACTCTGACATAGTTATAAACATTTGAGTATCTAATGGGCGGTGTTTATTTACAAAGGTTAAAATCTGATCCAAGCACTCTTGATCGATATCTTCTTTTAAAATAGCATCTAATAAAAATGGAAGTCTATGTATACCCTTTGTTTCTGAAATGAGCTTATTAAATGCAAAATGGTAAGCCATTATAGTTTTATGTAACTCAACTCCTTGAACAGGAAAAGATGATATTTTATACAAGTCTTTATAACTAGATTTCGAGAACTCCTTAACGTCAAGCTCATCAAGGTATAATTTAAACAGCTTATAAAACGCTTTATCTTTTTTATTCCTTTCACTCATAGTTTGCTTTTCTGTTTTAAAGCCTTTCAACAATATCTCATTTCTTGCTAGTTTCTCTTTACAAATATAAGAATCATTATTATTTTGTTCATATAACTTCAAATCTGTCTTATGATCCAACCATTCAATAAAGTCTACGCCATTAAAAGTAAAGGATTCTAATATAGAATAATTACTCTTAATTTCATCGGTATATTTAACTACCTTATTTAAATTAGTGTTGATCGATTTTTGAGTTTCTATTAATTTTTTCTTCTGTTCAGCTTTTGTGGCTTGTGTATCATTCAGATTTTGATGATATTCATAAATATTACTTACATTATCGGTTATTACTTGATCACATACTGGACACTGAGCATTGCCCGGTTCTTGCTTTTTTAAGTTTCGTTCTGTTTGATTTAATATATTTAAACGGGCATTCATAAGACTTTGCTTATTAGATAGCTTAACTATACTATTTCTTGCATCTGTTAGTTTTTTAAACGCTTCATTATAACTATTTATATACTCATTAGCTTCTTTTCCAAATTTTTCATCTAATAACTTAGCTACTTTAAATTTGTCATTTTTAAGCCGCTTTTCTATTGACTTTATTTCACTTGTTAAACTGGTTTTATTCAATTTTAATTCTATAAGCTTTTCTCTGTCAAAATCATTGGTTATTCCTAAACAATAATCAAGATAATCAAGTTTAAAATTTTTATAAAAATTTAAATTTGAGAATGAGTTTCTTAAATACACCCAACCCACTGATTGAGAGACATAATATGGAAGAAACAACACCTCTAAAGATGCGGGAGATAAACTGCTTTGAGTTTCCAATTCTAATGTAAAGCCAAGTAGAGCACTCAAATATTTCTTTAATTTAACATGCTCAATAGTATTATTAGCGCCTAGCCCTTCAAATCTTTCAATTTTTCCATTTGGTATTTTTATATATATAGAATCTGCCTCTCGAATAATCGAATACTTGCTCACAACACTATCTTCAATCAAATCAAAATTTAGGGAAAATACAGTGTATTCATCAATAATATCTTGTAAGTTTTCTTTTTCATCATTAATACCAAAGGTATATAGCAAGCTTTGAATTAAAGTACTCTTTCCTGATGTATTTCGACCACTAATAATATTCACACCAGAGCTAAAAACCTCTTTAAATGCATCACCATTAATTCTATTAAATACAAAAAAATCGTTATATCTTATTGTTTTCATTGTTTAATATCTCTTGTTTGTACATAAGCACATACAATTGCAAAAACTATATTTACATGTGAAAGTGAATTTGATTTTATCGGAGAACCATAATATGCATCAATAAATGAGCTAATGCAGTCTTCGTCCGTGTAAGTATAATTATCAAAAGTACCATTTTTCACAAAATCAAATATTTTTTTATATTCAACTTGAGTTTTATCCTTAAATAATTCAAAGGCAATTCCAATATGTTCTTCAGCTTTATTGGATACACTCTTACTTATTTGTAATTTTGGACAAAATTCCCGGGCACTATCACGCCAAAATTTAAAAGCTCGTTGCTCTAAATCTATTGTTTTAACTGCTTTTTTAATTTCTTTACCTTCTAATATCTTACTTTTATCTAAAAGAGATATTTTATTTTTTTGGTTGTACACTAATTCTATAGATTTAAATAAGCTCAATAAAACTTGAACGGCTGCTTTTGAGTCTGGTATATCTTTAAAGTTATCTCGCATTCTACTATCCAAGACAGCTAACTGATTTTTAGCTGTTTTTGGTAAATCAATCCACTCGTAAGCTAATACATCAAATTCTGCGTCGCCATACAACTTATTATCATTACTAACACAATTCTTTATTTTAGTTTTCAGAAGATCATCTAACTCTAAAAAACTAACATATGTATTATTTTCTTTAACTGTGGTTGTTATATATTTTGCTTTTTCTGAAGGTATATCTTTGTTTATATTGTCAGATTTCAACTCTATCGTACAATTTGATATAAATATTGATTCAATTTTGAAATCTGAAGATTTAAGTATTGTATCCTTCAGAATAGCCTGACCAACATCAAGCATCTTACCTAGTGGATTTGATAAAGCACTTATTGTCCATTTAGGATCAGTCAACTTCTTAGCTTGATAACTTTTTATATGCTCAACTTCATTACTACCTAAATTTTTAAAACAAAAAAGGAAATCATCAAAATGTTCAATTGATAGAAAATAATCTTTTTTCTCAAATTCAGAGTAATTGTCTAATAACACTAATAGCGAGCAATTTCTCTGAAATTCAAAACCTAATAACGCCTCAACACCTGAATTTGCATCAACTTCAGACTCTGCCATCAATTACCCCCTCACACTTTATTATTGAAAGTTTATAAACCACTTTTTATTCTGTTGCGTATTTTGACCTGTTTGTGAAGTCACAGTCTTACTAATTTGCATTACTGTATTAATCATCCAAAAATTTCCCGCCCTTCCTATCTGCAAACTAACTAAGTAACGAAAGGGTTTTGCCTTTTACTCTTTTTTCCTTTAAAAATATCGAATCTCACCGAATACAATCCATAAACTCCTTCCCCCCAAGCCACAACCTTGCCCCGTTATTCGCTGCTATTTGATATGCCCAACTTGTTACTGATTCTGAACGCTGAGCATCGCAATTAAAATATTGGCTGAGTTCGTCATTTAGGGTATTGCTGTGCTGAACTATATTTTGCTCAAACCAACGATCTTTATGTTCTATGGCTGCTAGATGATCGCGCTTAGCGTTATTACAAGTGCTGTGAGCAGCTACAAAGTTATGGCCTAAATCATTAGCGTATTTAGTAAAGGGAATAAAGTGATCAATTTCAACTTTACTTGCTTTGTTGTCACTACTTTTGCGATTACTATTGAGTGGCTTTTGACAATAAAAACAAGCGTCTTTTTGGATCTCTAGTAATATGGGCTTGGCTTTGGTGATCGTCTGTCGTTTTACACCAAATAAAAAATCATGTAATTGGGTTTGGTTGCCTAGTATATTTTGATTCGCTGTAATGCTTTGAATTTTGTTTACCCAAGCACTTCGGGCTAAATGCACCACTAAATCGTAAAAACGTCTAAAACAAAATGCAATGCTCGGTTTTAAAGTAATGTGCTGTACTGTTTTATCATGTGGGTATAAAAAGCAGTTATCTTGCTTGGCTAGTTTTTGCAAACGCCACAAAGGGCCTTCTTTTAAGGTTTTTAAGGTATCGCGTTTTATACCGCTCCAATATTCGCTTTTAACCAGCTGATTGGTATTTTTAATATTATTGTTTTGGCATTCAAATAGGCTAGAGATAATTTTGGCTTGTTTGCCAGTGTTTTGCTTAATTAGTAAGTCAGATTCATCAACTTGTGCATCAGCACTAAAAGGCACTGCATGTTGCCAATATAGAATAACGAACTTTTCTACAATTTCAGTGAATGGAATAACCAATTCGTAATTTGGATCATCTCTTAACGGTTGTTCTATGCAAATATCAGCAATGGCATGTAAAAGTGCGTATTTATAGGTGGCGACAAAATCGCCTTCAACCAGTAATCGTTGAATGAAGGTTATAAAGTCGAGTTGTTTTTGTTGCGATACAGGCATTAGTGATTTGCTTTATTATAATTTTGCAAATCGGCCTGCTCCTGCGTGCTGTTTGATTTTTCATATTTTTTAACAACAATAGCATTTAACCATTGTTCACCTTCGCGTTCTGCGCGTCTATCGCCTGTGATCCATGTTTTATTCAGTTGTAAGTTTTGTTGCTTGGCTAATAAAGTATTTAAGCTTTGCTCGTTTAAATCGGTAAACAGCCTACCGTTATGTTCGCGTGGTATTGTTTGTGGCTCGCCATATTTAAACGAAACATATAAAACACCTTTTTGTTTTAATGCGGTGCTTAGTTTGGTAAATACAGCGGGGAGTTCATTTAACGGTACGTGTAATAAACTGGCGCAACACCAAATACCATCAAAGGTGTTTATATCTTTTATTTGCTTAAAGTTTTTGTGTAAAACAGGTTGGCCTAAGTATTGTGTGGCAATTTTAACTAACTCTTCACTTGCATCAATTGCGGTTACTTTAAAGCCTTGGTCTTTAAATGCTTTGGCATCGCGGGCACTGCCACAACCGCCATCTAATATATGACCACCTACGGGAATTAAGGGTAAAAATTTATCATATATAGGCTGCATATCAACAGTAAATGTTGAATCACTAAAAGCTTGGGCATTTAGATTGTAATAAGTATTGTTGAGATCAGCCAAGTGTTATCCGTTTTATTATTATGTTATATATTCCATTGACTTAGCTAAGTTAACATAACAATTAGTGTATTTGTACCGTTTTTATATTTTCAGAGCTAAATTTTAAATCCCCTTATTTTGCCATGGGATAGGTAAATAATAATAAGTGTCCAATATTTAATATAAAATGCACTGCTATTGCGGCTGTTAATCTGCCTGTATATAAATAGGTTAAACCGTATAATGCACCCGCTATTGTGGCCACAAATACATAAGCTATACCTCCAGCAAAATGCGCAATACCAAATAAGCAGCTGGTTATTAACACTGCCCATATCGGTTTGAGTTTATTGGCTAATTTGGTTTGTATAAAACCTCTAAAAAAGGCCTCTTCTACTACGCAGGTTATGATTAAGTTATTTAATGCAAATACCCATAACCAAGCAGGTGTACTTATTTCAAATTTTAATAAACCAAAGCCATAAGCAAGCGCATAAATACCTAATATTGTTAAGGTAACAAGGCCTACAAATTGTGTTTTATTAATGATGTTATGCAATGGTTTATATAATGTTTGTTGCTTTAGCATATCGGGTATTAATAACAGTAAAGCAAAAAATACGAGGGGTTTATCTAAATTTAAATACAGTGAAAATGGCAGGCTGTTTTCACCCGTTAATACTTGTTCTAAAACATGTAAGTTATTAAAACCTGGTATTAAATGCGCAGCGAGTGCCACCATCCATAGTACAACAGCTGTTTGCAATATTAGTTTTAGTTTACCTTGGGTTAATGCCTGTAATTTTGCAACAGCCAAGCCTACACAAATTATTATGCCACCAATAATACTGATATGATTTAACCAAAATGCCAGTACTAAGCTTAAAGCTAATGCCACAAAGCTTACTTTTGAGTTATAAAATGCAGTTATTATTGCAACAGCCAATAAAAGCCAAATTATACCGCTGTGTTGAAGTTGTTCTAAATAAAACATGGTTTGCCATCATTGTTATTTTTGCGCAGCATGCTGTAATTTTTATTTTAATGCAATTATATTTATACCTTTTAAAGTGTTTGCAATGATGAATTATGATTTAAACGATTAGCACACCTTCTTTTGTTAACAGTTTTTAAAACAAAATAATTTAAAGTAAAAACCGTATTCCTTAGGGTGAACACGGTTTTATTTGGCTTTAAAGGTTATTTATTTTGATAAAAAGTGATCTATTGCCTGTTTAATTACAAGCGGGTTTTCAAATGGTACTAAATGTTTAGCATTTGATAGTGGTATGTATTGTCCACCAGTTTGTTGCGCTACTTGTTTAGACCATTCAGTGCCTTCTTGTTGCCATTTTATGAGGTTTTCTACATTTTCTTCTGCATTATCAATATCAGTTTGTTCAAAGTCAGAATCTATTATGGTTATTGGAATGTTGGTATTTATCGAAATATCACGTGCTGCATCTAAGTCGGCAGAATAATTTGCGATTTCTGTCGCTCTTATTTTTTGGCCTGTAATGGTTAACCTACGATTTGCAATATTATTGTAAAACTCCCAATCCATTTTATCTGCAAGTTCTGTTGGTATCATTGCTTCTATTTCTACGATTTCTGCTGCTATTTTTGTCGTTGAACGTTCAGTAAAATAATGCTCTTCATAATAGGGCATTAAATCCACTATATATTCTTTATACCAATCAACCGGATAACCTTTATAAAGTGCAATTGAGTGTGGTAATAAAATATCAGGATCTACCCACACCATATTATTAATTTTAATATCTTCACTACTATATTTATCTTGAAATAACTGCGCACTAATATTGCTGCTCGCAAATGACACTAAGCTTATATCAGTTTCGTTAAGGGATTTTAAAATGGTGTATAAGTCATCAACAAAATATTGATACGATGCTTTTTCGTTATAATCTCCCCAAGCATTTCCCGCTCTATCTATACTGTAAACTCGGTAGTTTTCTGCAAGTAATGATTGCAGTAAGGCATACCATGCCGAATCACTGTGAAAGTTTTTATTAAACCCAGAGATTAAAACAACCGCTGGGCCATCATTATTTAACCCCATAGCACGTACATGATTAAAACCACTTGGTGTTTTTATCATAAAAGAGTGTTTGGGCAATTGCACACTGGTAGCTTGATCAAAAAAGTTAAGAATATATTGTGAGGTATCTAAATTATTTAAAAACCAAGTATGGCCCCCATTTACCGCAGTTAATAATTGCGTGGTATTTGTATCATTTTTATATTGAGTTTCAATAAAACCTTCTTTTACTGTCGTACTTGTTGGCTCAGTGTTTATTTGGTTAAGATCAGCTATGAGGGATATCGCATCTGGACTTGATATTAACCCCCAGTTACTATGATATCGACCTAGGTAAGGTAAAACAGTATCATTTTTTCCATGTATAGATAGATAATCAGTTGGATCACTGATATTACAAGCCTCAGAAAGTTGAACTGACATAGGAGCAGCAACAGCGGCTATCGCTTTAAATTTATCACTTCTATTACATAATAAATTTTGGCTAAATAAAGCGCCTTGTGAATATCCAGTACCATAAATTTCGTCTTCTAAAATATGGTGTTCAGATTGTATTTGTTCAATAATGTGATCTACAAATTCTAAATCATTAATGCCAAGCCTGTTTGGTTTATTACAATTACATCCTTCATTCCATTCTTCTACTTTTGACTGAGGGTAAGCAATTAAATAGTCATCGCTGTATTCTTCAAATCTAACTATGTTTCTCATTTGTTCAGAATTACCACCTGAACCATGAAAAGCCAATAGTAATTTATATGCCTTATCGGCATTATAATTATCAGGCTTTATTAAGTAATATTTACGGTCATCAATTACTTTTTTATTTTGTTCAAAGGCTGACTGTTTTTCGAGCGTCTGTTCTGGTGAATCGGTATTATTACATGCCATCAACGAAAGCATTGCTGTAACTACAAAAGTTTTATATACGTTTAAATTTATTTTTGTCATTGTTTTCTCCTGTTAACGGTTCTAGGTTAAACAACAACTTGTTAACTAAAACACTTTAGATACGAAATTACCTTATTTTTAGCTTATGTTTTTGTTATCATGCTTTTAAGTATTAAAATACAGTGAGTTACACATTGAAAGTTCAAGTACACTTGATGAATATTTTTGTTGATATAACAAATCGACAACTCATTTTAGGTGAGAATTCACGTCAACTTGAACCAAAGGTGAGTCTTTTACTGCAAACTTTAATTAGTGTTGATGGTGATGTGATTAGCCGTGAACAGTTAATAGAACAAGTGTGGCAAGGGCGTGTCGTAGGAGATGGTGCGATTAACCGTACAGTATCTCTTTTAAGGCAACATTTAGCCGCCTTAGATAGTGAAAATAACTACGTAGTTACTGTGCCAAAAGCTGGCTATAAATTATTACATATTAATAAATCACAATTAGCGCCTACTATAAAACCAAGCCCTGCAGATGTTAAAAAATTACCGCTAGTTTTTATTTTTAGCCTTGTGAGTATTATTATTTTGGCTGTTTTGTTTTATTGGTTAAATCCAAAATCAACATTGGTTAGCTTTAAAAAAACCTCACGCATAACAGCACAATTTGGGGCTGAGTATGGCTTGTCTGTTGATAAAAAAGCTAACAATTTGTTATATCAGCAATTTGATAATAACACTCTATCAAAACAGGTTTATTTAGTTACCGAAGGCGTAAATACACAAAAATTAAACATAGAACATCAAATAAATAATGCGGCTATTAGTCCAAATAGCCAATTAATGGCAATCAGTTATCAAAAAAATGAACAGTGCCAATTAGGGTTTTATGAGTTTTCGACAAATTCAATACAAAATATACAAAAGTGCGCATCAGATAGCTTTTCAAAATTTACTTGGCATTGGAATTCTGAAAATATTTATTTTAGAGATCGTGGCGATAAAACCCAAGCTTATGTTATTAATAAATATAATATTAAAACTAAACGTAAGTCGGCAATTAGTTTACCGCCAAGCCATAGTAATTTAAAAGGTGATTATTTACTTGATCATCATCCAAATGAAAATTGGTTACTCATAGCGCGCTATATTGACGAAAATAATACACAATTATTAATTATTGATAGTTTCACAAATAAAACTAAATTTAGTCATAAACTCGCTTACCATATTGATTCTTTAGCATGGTTAGATAAGCAATATGCAAGCTTTGCTGATAATGGCGCTGTTTATTTAATTAATGTACAAACAGGTGAAGTACAACTTAAATTTAAAAATAGACACGTTATTAATTCTATGGACAGCACCGTTAATCAATTATTTTTTAGTACTTTTGAGCATTCAAGCCATATATTTTCACAAAATATCGTAACTGGATCTCGTATTGCAATTAATACTGATAATACAATTACGCAATTGCCAAAGACCAAACCCAATGGCCAGTTGTCTTATCTTTCAAATAAGCAATCTGTATTTCAATGGCAAATAATTGATGATGACAATATATCTTCACTCTCTATTAATTTACCATTTAAACTTGGGTTTGATCGTTATGAATGGTCTCAAGATGGACGCTATATATTATTAACTAAGCAAGGGGCTATTTATCAGATAGATGTAAAAAATGATAAAACCCATCAATTAACTAATAATGAAATTGGTGCATTTGTTGTTAATTATGATCCAGATGGCAATATAATTTATAGCAGCAGTCGCGCTGGGCAATGGCAACTATGGTTATATAAAGTAAAAGAAAAAACACATAAACAATTAACACAGTTCGGTGGCTACAGCGGAAGAATAAAAGGGAATTATTTATATTTTACTAAGTTCAATACAAACGGATTATGGCAACTTGATTTAATAAATGGTGAAGAGCAACTTTTGATAGCTGATGTTGATATTATTAATTGGTTAAACTGGCAATTAATTAATAACAGTATTTATTTTTATCGTCCAGAATCGGGTGTCTGGAAATATGAATTAACAACAGCAGCACAATCACTTATTTTATCGCCAGAAAAACGATTTTCACATCAGTTTTCGGTTTCAGCAGACGAAAAAACGATTTACTTTGTGGAGAATCAAAATGTAGAAGGCGATATTTACAAAGTCCCCTATTCTATCAACCAATAGTTTGCTTTTGTTTCAAGGTATTTAGTTGGCTAGTTTTGTAATATTAAATATTTATACCCTGTTGTTTTATAAATTTGATAAATTCAATCATTTTTGCTGATAAATACTTGTTACTCGGATACACCATATAAACATCTTTGCTTTGTTGTACTGTATATTCGCGCAATAATGGCACTAACGATTTAGTTTTTAATGCCTGCTTAATACTGATTTTTGGTAAACACGCAATTCCAAGCCCTTTTATACATGCCTGTTTTAATATTTGTGTATTGTTACTACTGATATGTGTTTCTACGTTCAGCTCATGATAATGTTTATTTTTATTATTTATCAACTTAATTTTATTGTTATCACTATTATAAAGCAGCCATTGTTGGTTATTTAAGTCTTCAGTAGTGAATATTTTATTATCCTTTAAATAGCTTTCACTGGCACATAAAACCATTTCAGTCGAAAATAAAAATTGTCCTATAAATTGAGAGTTTTTTAATGGCCCAACTCTAAAAGCGATATCTATATTGTTATCTAATATATCTTCAAATTGATTTGTTAAGTTAATATTTAACTTTACACCTTTATTTTGTAATGAAAATTCACAAAACCAATCATTAAGTAATTCATTAGCCAATGTTACCGGAGCGGTAATTTTTATATTACCTTGCACACTGGTATTATGTTGGGTGATATCGTTGATACTTGCTTTTATTTTTTGTATATGAGGTGCACATTCAAAAAATAACTTTTTCCCCTTTTCGGTTAAACATAAATTTTTAG
Source organism: Pseudoalteromonas sp. NBT06-2 (assembly GCF_002276045.1). Lineage (GTDB taxonomy): Bacteria > Pseudomonadota > Gammaproteobacteria > Enterobacterales > Alteromonadaceae > Pseudoalteromonas. Next base: position 21,897 of record NZ_NQMR01000086.1, read on the forward strand.
CATTTCGCTCAAGTAATCTCACCTCTAGATACGACTCTAACTGAGCAACGCGCCTGCTAATTGTGCTAGAGGGCATATTTAACTTTTTAGCTGCCCCTATAAAACTACCTTGATTAATTACTTCAGTAATGATTGCTATATCGTCATAACGCCACATTTAAATATTCCATTTATGGGATTATAAAACTACAAAATCGCAGTTTACCATGCATTTTTGGGATGGTACCATTTTTATATCTTACACCCCTATATTGATATATTTTAATGAATGACTTGCTTGCTTTTTTTGGTTTACTGCCCCTAGCTTGGCTTTTTATCGGTTTATATATCGCGGGTCGTTTATATCCGCAATACAGCCATACAAAACAATTTTGTAGTGAACTAGGTGCTTTAGGCAGCCCTACTCAAAAAATATCTCCTATTATCAATAACTTTCCTTTAGGTGTTATTTTTTGTATTTTAGGCATGTTAATGATTCAGCAAGTCGACAATACGATTATTTTTTTCACTGCTCTATGTGTCATCATTCATGGTATTGGTACTGTGATAGCCGGACTATTTGGTATGGATTTAGATCCATACATTAAAACACCCAGTCGTAGTGGAATAATACATTCATGGGCTGGTTTTATTATGTTTATCAGTTTATTACTACCGCAAGTGATCATTCTTTTTGAAGTTGAGTTTCTCAGTTACTATTTTAAGTTAGCAAGCTTTTGTTATTTTGTATTAACACTCTATTTTACTGTGCAACTCAAGCTGTCATATCATCAAAAAACTGTGCCTGGTTTATATCAAAGGTTAAGTTATGGCGCACAGTTAGTGTGGTTAGCCCATTTAAGTGTCTATTTGGCTTAAGGTTGTAATACCAATTTCAATAAATATAAATATATGATCAATTTAAATCTGAGCATATATTTAATATAATTGGTATAACTTGACTGTATATTTACAATATTTTGTAAGGTTACGTCTATTTTTAAAGTACCGAATCAAAATACCGAGTCGAGAGATTTTCGACCAAAGCTATCTAGCGTTTCCGCCACTTTTTAATAACTAGATCTGGTTTGTTATTGAGGCAGAGTCATCAACCACCAGCACAACACACTCTTCAAGTTTTGCTATATCTTTAAACATATTTGTAATTATAATTTCAAATACTTTTTTGATTTATGGCTTTTTAACAATTTTTGGATGCTTTCGATTGGGATAACAGGTAGTACAAATAGGGCAAATCATACCGTTACAGCCTCGTGCTGAACAGTATTCACGGCCATAATAAATAATTTGCAGATGCAGTGCATTCCAACTCTCTTCTGGGAATAAACGTTTTAAATCTTTTTCTGTCTGAGTTACATTTTTACCATTGGTTAAGCCCCAGCGTTGTGCGAGTCTATGGATGTGTGTATCAACCGGAAATGCCGGAACTCCAAACGCTTGTGCCATTACCACGCCTGCAGTTTTATGGCCCACTCCTGGAAGGGTTTCAAGAGCATCCATATCATTGGGCACAATACCATTATAATCTGCTACCAAAATTTCTGAGAGCTTTTTAATGGCTTTAGATTTTTGTGGAGAAAGCCCACATGGCCTGATCACCGCTTTAATATCTTCTACCGCTTGTTGAGCCATATCAAAAGGATTATCGGCCAATTGCCAAAGTGATGGTGTAACTTGATTAACACGCTCATCGGTACACTGTGCTGAGAGTAAAACGGCCACAAGTAACGTATAAGAGTCACGGTGTTCCAATGGAATAGGCGGATTGGGATAGCGCTTTTGTAACTCAGCCAAAATATACGCAACACGTTCACTTTTTAATAAATTTTTTGTCGTCATTCTTGCTCTCACTATACCAATCATACCCAAGCTTTTGGCTTACATGAGTATGATAGCTAAATAATCAATCCTTTAATAGTGTTATGAAATTATGAGTTTATTCTCCATTTATTGGTCTTTTAACACTTCAGTATATACCCAAGCCACTTCAAGATGTGAGGTTCAGGACTGCTGAGCAATTCATGAGCTAGGCGCATCTTTGCATTAATGGTTATTCCCTTAAAAAAGATGGACCGGCAATATGCTCCTGCATTGCTCTAGTACCTACATCCATGCAGGCAACAACGAGCATGATTTGCTCAGAAGTCCCTGTAAGGTTGGTTTATAAATACTTTATGCAGCGTTATTGATTTTGAAAAGGGAATAACCATGTTCTTCAATCAATGCCTTGCCTAAAGTATTTCTAATTCCAACTGAATCCTGCATCTTGAAGTGGTTTGGGTATATTTGTAAAGCCATATTTTCACTTGTAAATTGGCATGTTTGTTATTTTGTATTAACACTCTATTTTACTGTGAAACTAAAACTGTCATATCATCAAAAAAGTTGTGTTAGTTTTTTCTTAGCCAAAATAAGCTGCCTTCATTGGCTAGCCATGCTTGTTTGCCAAAGCAATCTATATACATGGTTACTTCGCTTTTGTCGCCTGGTTGAAAATATTCACTCCCTGAGGATACTTTTTCTTGACCTGTAAGTATTTTCATAAAGTGCTTGTTGTCACTTTTTAATTGTTTTTTTACTTTTTGCGCTGCTTTACTATCGCCTTGCTGAACAAATAACCTCAGTGCTTTAGTTGCAGTAAAAGTTAAAAATTCATCAGGGAATGCTTGTTCTAATTTTTGCTGTTGCTCCCAATTTTTTGTAATACACAATAAGTTTGTTAAGGTGTATCGTATGCCTTGATTATCATTGGGGTTTAGCGTTAAAAGGGTTTGCATGTGTTTAATGGCATTATCGTATTGTTTGTATTTTGCACAAACATAGGCTCTATGAGCACACAATAGCATATAAGATTGCGTTTCGGGCATTAACCAAAATAAACCCGTATTTTGTTTTATAAATTGTTTCGTTATATGAAGTCGTTCTATTTCATCAATCATATCATCTAATATAGGCAGTACTGCTAAACTTTCATCTGCCAATATTATATTTAACATTTCTTCTATTTCGCTTGTTTCTTCGTCAAATGGCTCAACTAAATCGTCCATTTCAAAATAGTCGTTATTTGTAAACCAAGCATCTTGTTCAAATTCATTTAATTTAAAATGCGCATTATGTATTTGGATACTCAAATTGCGTTTTCTTTCATGTAAAAAATGTTCAAACATATCTTCAGGCACAGCTAATTGTTGCTTTGCATTATCTAAGCTGGTAAAAGTTATTAAGCCATCTTTTAAAACACTTAATATTTGCTTGTGCTCTTTTTTGAGTTTACTTTTATTTATTTGTGTTAAACCTAATAACGCCCCATTACACCATTGAACTAAAGCAGAATCTGGTTGTAAACTAGCTAAGTAATCTTTTTTAGATAATACACATTTTTTTGGTAACTTAAATTGAGCTTGTTCAAAATCAACTTCTAGTTTGTACATTGTTTGATCAACTAACTTTTGTGCCTGTATTTGATGCTCAGGTGTTAATACTTTAAAAAGATGTTTAACTAATTTATCAAAGTTATATTCTTGCGGAGAAAACACCAGCCCACAAATGTAGCCCTGTACAAATTCTAATGTCGTTTGTTTACCACTATATTTTAATAATGCTTTTAATGTTTTCATATTTTTGTATTCGCTAACCAATTAATAGTTGAAATATTTTTAATATAAATGATTATACCCAAACCACTTCAAGATGCAGGATTCAGATCTATCTGAGTGAGCCCAATTCAAGGCGTGTTGATGCAAAAAGTAGCCACCTTTCAACGCAACGATGAAGTGGGTTTGTTCAGAAGCTCCTCCTTTTCGAGTCGACAAATGTAATAAAGGCGATGCATAAAATGTGTCGTTAAGTCATTTTTAACAAATTTTATCGCAACGCAGTTGGCCACTTATCGTTTTGCCCTACGGGGTTTTATAGAGCAGGATTAATCGGTTGATTAATCATATTAATTACTTTAACAACATCATCATGATTCTTCATTGATTCAAAAGACAGTAATACATTTTTTGAACCTGTACGCTCTAATGCATTTAATGATGATTCATAGTAATCATTATCAGTACCAATTGCATGTTGGCTAATAAGTTCAGCAATTTTTTGTTGTTGATTTAGATGTGGATATACTTCAGCAATATAACTTGCTAAATATTCTGTTGCTTCTTGATGAGCAACATTACAATCATCATTTAAATTTACAAGCAATGGGAATTGATGCTCAACATTAGATACGTCAACATTATGCTGTGCTGCAACTTCTAAATAACGTTTATAAAAAATCTCTTTATCTTCAAGGCTGTCACTCCAACGATATGTCAGTGGAAGCGCTTTTTTAGCTGCCCATTCAACAATATTCACACTAGAAGCCAAAATGTATTGCTTCATATTCTCTTTACTCAAGCAATGAGGGTTTATAGAGATGCGAGGAAAGTTATAAAAATCATTATTCGCTTGACAATAGTTAGTTGTGATTGCTTCATTTATGATGTCATAACAAGCTTCAAATTGCAGGTGCTGTGAATCACGTTGACGTTTAAAAAAATCCATCTCAAAATCATTAACACAATCACTTAAACCTAGAATAAAGCGACTATCTGACATTTGATCAAGCAAACTTGCTTCTTCTGCAATACGAACAGGGTGATGTGTTGTAATGACTTGATTTAAAGAGCCTATATGTAAACGTTCGGTTAGTCCTAGCAAAAATCCCGCTGCTGTCATTGGTGCGCCAACAATACCATTTTTAGTAAAGTGGTGCTCGTTTACTAAAACAGTTGTAAAGTTTTTATAATCTTTATCAACTAAAGAGACAGTATTGATCATATTATCTAAAACTGTTTCTGACGATGTATTTTCTGGCTGAAAGTTGAGGAAGAATAATCCAAAATTCATGTTACATTCCTTATATATTATTAATTAAAGTTAATCTAGGTGACTTATTTTGGATCTTTTAAAAATGGTGCAACTTGCATCATAAAACGTTTCATCGAGGCAATGATTTCTTCCTCTGAACCATTTGCTTCGAAAGCAAGGGTAATATTTGTAATTCCTGTTGCATCAATATCACGTTGAATAATTTCGATACATTTTTCAGGTGTACCTACAGGGTTTAAATCGTGGCTATAGTCCATCCGACGTTTAGTATTAGTGTGTCCTTGCAGAACAAAATCTTTCCATTGACCTTTATGATAATCATAACCACGAGTCTGGTTACTTTCACTAAAGATATTGGTCGCATTTACGTATGAATCATACAAATTACCCAAAAACTCACGGCACACATCTTCAGCTTTTTTGCCATCTTCATCTACAGAACAGATGAAAGTCATACTGTGGTCAACGTTTTTAATGTACTCATCACTATAGCCGCAGTCTCTAGCAACGGCATTATAAAGCTCCATCTGTGCTTTCTTTTCACTCGTTGTAATAATCCAGCTAAGAACCATAGGTAAACCTCGCTCAGCAAGCCAAGTTGTTGTTACTGCTGATTCCGCAACCATACATGTTGGAATTTTATCTAAATACGCCTCTGGGTAAACATTTACATCTGGGAACTCGATATGTTTACCATCAGTATGAAGTGTACCCGCTTTTGTACCATCCATAATCATTGTATGAAAATCTTCATTGATGGCACGAGAATCTTCCATTGTTACACCAAAAACGCGGAAATCTTTATGGTAAATACCGCGTTCAACACCAAACTTAAAACGACCTTTTGACATTTGATCTAAAAGCAATAAATCTTCCGCCTGACGTGCAGGGTGTGCTGTTGGCAGTACAATTCCCATAGTACCCACATTTAATTTTGTGGTTCTACCAAGCAAGTTAGCACAAGCAACAAAAAGATTACCTGTTAGTCCAAATTCAGTAAAATGATGCTCTTGAGTCCAGTAAGTATCAAAATTAAGCTCTTCTGATGCAACGCCTAAACGCACAAAGCGATCCATTACTTCTTTATGCGACTCGCCTGGCGGCTGGTACGAAAAACAAATACTGCCAAATTTCATAATATATTCCTTTTTTTTGGTTTGTGTGTAAATTATTCTAATGCAATGTTAATCAGTAACTTTTAATTCTATTTTTTATATCAATCGTATTTGCTCTCCAATAAGGTAAAAGGGATTAATTAACCCTTTAATGCAAACTATATTTTTGGTTGTTTTTTTATTAAATTTAACCGTTTTTTTAATGGATCTATTAACCAGTATTTATAAATAACTAACAAAGCTTGTATTGGAATGTAATACCTTTTTGCATAAAAAATACAAATATAATCAGTGTTTTTTATTGGCCCTTCATATACTTTGTTTGGAAAAATAATAGATTGCAGTTTTGCAACTTTTGGATGTTTAGCGCCACTGATAATAAATTGCTTATTACTTTTAGCCATATCGTATAAAGACCATAAATATATTATGCCCTTATAAAAATTGCTCACTTCACCTTTAACCCAAAGTCCGCCAGTTTCAATTACATCATTTGCTTTAGAAACTACAAAATGTGACTTACCGCTAGCTGGAATATCATCAAAATACCTTATTGGTTGCTGGCTATTGAGTGTATATCCCCCCAGCATAGCCCCATCGTTATTTTTAAATACCCGCACTATAGACACGCGTTTAAAGTGCGCAAGCGGTGTATTATTGCCTGATGCATCACAGTAATGTTTAGCAAAGAGTGCGAAGTCTTTATCTTCTGAGATTATATTTGTTTTTAACATAACCCTCTCTCAAGTTTTGCTTGATATCTACCAGGATTAATTAAGTTAGCAGGATCGAGTGCATGTTTAATTTTACTTTTTATAATTAAAGCATCTTGCTCTAATTCATTTGCAATATAAAATGGCATTTCATCAACTGAGCGTCTATAACATTGCCATTTGTTTTTTGTATATAACTCGCGTAATTGCTGTATAAGTGCTTTAGCTCTTATTTTTTCATGCTGATTTGTCGTATCGTAATAAAGGCTAATTATAGCTTGGCATAGGTGTGCTGTAATTGAAGTTAATGTGATCCCAAATTCAAAACCATAATTATTAAACAGCACTTGCGTTTCGTTTACACATTTATTTACTTCTTCGCCTATCATTGGCAGTGCTGGCGCTATCCAATAAAAACCACAGTTCTCATCTATAGGATCTCTATTTTCGTCTTTTTGTTTTACTTTATTTCGCCAGTAACACCCCTTTATAGCCATAGGATCTGGGTTGCCTTCAAACATCACCATGGCGCGTTTAAATTTGCTAATTTTGTCTTGAAAATGATTAAATCGATTAATGTTTTTTAAATAAGGCGCTACATTTTTCAACATAGAATCAATATTAATTAATGTGTCTAAACTGATCGTTTTTACATCTGCTATTTTACATAACGCTTGCTTTATTCTTTTTGACTTTGCTTTTGCAACTTTAGGATCGCCAGATACAATAAATGCAGCTGTCCAAGGCATAATATCATTGTCTTTTTGTAACTTAATTAAATCTTCAACTTTTGGTCCTGAATTTGGATCCCAATTATAAAAATCAAACTGACTTATCATCGAAATCATGCGATAGTTGTTGCCGATATGCGGTAACGTATCAACAGTGTGTTCTGCTTTTAACCTACGGATAATATCTATATAATTCCCTATATCATCAACGTTTTTTAGTCTTACTAAACAGCGTAAACTTTGTTGTTGTCGTAATGCTAATTCAAAACGAATTTTTGTTACTACTGCAATATTATTTTGCGTAAATAATTCTGTCAGCCCTGCCGCATGCCCCGCTCTACCGATATATCTTGGTGATGTATCTAAAGATTTTGTTTCACCATTGGCTAGTATGCATTGCGTAATTGTGAAGTTTCGGCTTCTATAGCCTTGACCTCCATGACCAAAACCGCGCTCTAGCACATTGCCCATTATACTTGTTTGAGGGCCAGCCCCTGTACAATCTAGCATCCACGGAGAATCAGCTAAATAATCAGCTAATTGTCCTTGTGTCACTCCGGGCTCTATTTCAACAACACCCAATTGCGTATCAAAATGGTGTATTTTATTTAATAAACTCATATCTATAAGTAAATTATCATCAAAAACAGGTGATGCCTTACCATAACCCCAATTTTTTCCTGTACTTACTACATAAAATGGTTTTGACAATTTATTACAGTTTTTAATAATTTTTATCAGTTCTTGCGTAGTTTGAGGTTGCTCTACCCCTAAAATTTGTTTTTTAAAATTAATGAGTCCACTTTTTTGATAATCTTTAGGGGGTTTATTACACGAAGTTTCTTCAGTGGTTTCAAAAATATTAAACGACATAACTCATACCATAAAATAAAAGCTCTATTATACCCCTTTTATCAAGTTCCCAAAATAGTAACTTATTGTTATTTTTGTTTATACTGATTAAAATATCAGCATAAACTCTGCTTTATTTGATTTGAGCCCATTAAATAAGCTATATATTAACTATCTTGTTATTATTTTAGTAAACACATGTTTCTATTAAGCCTTTATTTGTTTATTGCTTTGTTTTTTTCATTTCTATGCTCTATTGCTGAATCTGTTTTATTAAGCATAACTTGGGTGCATATTGCTTTTATGGAAAATAATAAAAAGCCATCAGGCAAGATATTTCGAACTTTAAAAGAAGATATTAATAAACCCCTTGCAGCTATTTTAACGCTTAATACCATAGCGCATACTGTTGGTGCTGCAGGAGTTGGCGCACAGGCAAGTATTGTATTTGGTGAGTCTTATTTAGGGTTAGTATCAGCTATTCTGACTCTTTTGATATTATTTTTTTCAGAGATCATCCCTAAAACACTTGGTGCAACTTATTGGAAAACACTGGCTCCTATAACAGCTTATGTACTTAAATTTTTAGTGTGGGCTTTATATCCTATGATAAAAATATCTGAGTTTATTACGCATCGTATGGTTAAAAAAAATGAACCTATTGGATTTAATCGTAATGAGTTCCACATAATGGCTCAATTAAGTGCGCGTAATGGGCATTTAGATAAAGAAGAAGCCACTATTTTACAAAATTTGCTTTTACTTCAAACTATTAAGATTGAAGATACAATGACGCCTAGTACAGTAATGTTTACTCACCCACAATCAACTAAGGTTGAGCAATTTTTTCATAAACATCAAAAAAATAGGTTTTCTAGAATACCCATTTATGACACTCACCCAGATGAAATTATCGGTTTTGTGCTTCGTACAGATTTATTACTTGCGCAAGCTAGGGGTAACACACATTCGAATTTGAGCAATTACATTAGACTAATGCCAACATTATTAGATGTTATGACCCTATCACATGCCATGAAAGAATTATTAACCGTAAAGTCTCATATTGCTTTAATCGTCAATGAATATGGTACTGTACGCGGTATCTTAACCTTGGAAGATATTTTAGAAACTTTAATAGGTCATGAAATTGTTGATGAAGGTGATAAAGAAGTTGATATGCAAAAACTAGCTAAACGGTTGTGGAAATCTAAAGCAAAAAAATATGGTATTGATATTAATAACGATCAATAATTTTTTAGTATCTGATACCACATGTGTTAAAACGATAATTTTTAACAATTCCAGTTTATTTACCGAGTTTGGCCTAGCATTCTAATATTATACCATTTCCGTTAATAAACTGGTCAATCAGCCAGAATTCAAAGCGCTTATTGGTATTGTCTATTTGATGTATTTAAAGTGAAAAATAAATGAAACAACCTATTGTGGGTTATCACAAAGATGATGAAGATCATTGGGTCGCTAAATTAGCTTGCGGACATAATCAGCATGTTCGTCATAATCCTCCTTGGACTTTAAGACCTTGGGTGATAACAGATGCTGGCCGAAATGAAATGTTAGGATTTAAATTAGGCTGTGTAAAATGTGATGAGAAAGCGCCTAGAGCACCGGTTAGTTTAAAATATGAACATCAGAATGGTCCAAAAATCACACAGGCTAGGCGTATTAGTGAATGGAATAGTGGGCTATTTCGAGCTGATACAACGTAGCATGTGTGATTTTTGGCCACTCCCTGCGGGCGAGGCTAAAATTTCCGTATACTGCGTTAAATTTTCTTGATGGAGAATAACTAGACCTACAAAAATTTTCCTAGTCTACGAAAATTTTGGCTCTCGCTGGTGACTATATTTTAAACTGTTCGGTGCTCTAGAGATTGGGTCGATAATATCTACCCAATCCCCCCTAAAGTAACACGATAAGCGGCCACCTGCGTTGTGATAAGATATTTACTGAAATCGTAATTATTTTGCAGCAACTAAAATTTTATGAACAATATCTAATGTTAAATCACCTGTTTCAGATAATTGTGTTAAACCCATTCTTGCCATGTTTGATATTAAAGTTTCAATATCTTTATCATCAATATCATAATGAGACAACTTAGTAACAATATCTAACGAGTTAAAAAATGCTTCTGTATTATCAATCGCTTTAGTAATTTTTTCGTCGTCAGTGCCTTGTGTTATATCCCATACGCGTTCAGCAAATTGTACCAGTTTTTCTCTTTTTTGCTCTGTACGTTCACGTAGTAAACTTGGCAGTACGATTGCCAAAGTCCTGCCATGTGCAATGCCAAACATCGCTGTCATTTCATGCCCGATCATATGTGTTGTCCAATCCTGCATTACACCAACACCTATCAAACCATTTAATGCAGAAGTCGCTGACCACATAAAGTTTTTACGTGCTTCAATATTTGTTTTATCTTGATAGGTGATTGGGCCATCTTCAATTAAAGTTTTCAGTATGCCTTCTGCAAATCGGTCTTGAATTTTAGCGTTTTGAGGTTGCGTTAAATATTGTTCAATAACATGAATAAATGCATCTGCTACGCCATTCGCTATTTGCTCTTTAGGTAATGTTAAAGTGAGATCAGGATCTAATAGCGAAAATTTAGGGAATGCCAATGGTGAAGTAAATGGATATTTTTGCTCATTATATGTTATTACGCCAAATGTGTTCATTTCTGAACCTGTGGCAGGTAAAGTGACAATACATCCTAACGGAATAGCTTGTTCAACCGGTACCACTTCAAAACCGTGGAATAATAATTCGTTATGGTTTGATTTTTCATTAGCTGCTAAAGCAACAAACTTAGTGCCATCCATTACAGATCCCCCTCCAACAGCTAATAAAAAATCGATATTTTCTGCTTGCACAAGTTCAACAGCTTGCATTAAAGTTTCAAATTGAGGGTTTGCTTCTATACCACCAAATTCAAGTACCTCACGCTTACCAAGACTACTTTTAATTTTATCTAAAGTGCCAAAACGTTTTACACTTCCACCACCAAACAGAATTAACACTTTGGCATTGTGTGGTACTAAGTTATCAAGTTCATTTAATCTTTCTTGTCCAAATACAATTTGAGTAGGATTGTAGTAATCAAAGTTTTGCATGGTTTTTACCTCTTATTTAGATGCCACCATTTTACAACTCACACCAGACTTAAGAATGGGCTATTCACTCAATTTCGTGCCTAAAGCTCTCATTATTGATAATTGGTTAGGGTTAAATCTGGTATTTAGTTATACTATTTTCATCTCATTACTTTGGTTTACACTATGGAAAATGCTGTCAATAATCTCATATCAATCATTAAAAATGAGGGCTACAATAAAACCGCCCTATCAGGTGTCGGTGTGTATAAAACAAGTCAATCTACTGACCGAATTCCGTTATGTTATAACCAAGGGATCATTATAATATTACAAGGTCAAAAGCGAGTGTTTTTCGACCAAAAAACATATCGTTATAATCCTGATAATTATCTTGTTTTAACGCTGCCTTTACCTGCGGAATGCGAAACAACCATAGAAGATGGCAAACCTTTAATATCACTCATCATAGATTTAGACTTAGCTATGCTAAACGAATTGGTCAGGGTATTAGATGAACATGGTCAAATTAAACAAACAGGTGCAGCTATTGAAAATAAAGGGTTATATGTAAGCCAATGTACTACAATGCTTTCATGTACCATAACCAGATTAACGCAGTGCCTTAAGTCACCATTACAATGTGAGATTATTGGTAAAGGATTATTACGAGAGATTTTTTTTCATATATTAAGTGGTCCACAATCAGCGCCTTTATTTGCTTTGGTATCTCACAATACGCATTTAGCGAAAATGGAACGTATTCTTAAACATCTGCATAACAATTTTCAACATCATTTAGATGTCGCGCAATTGGCAAGTATGGCAAATATGAGTTCATCTACTTTTCATCGAAATTTTAAGCAAATTACGGCATCTTCACCCATTCAATATGTTAAAAAAATACGTTTAAATCGCGCGCGAGAGTTATTGCAAGATCAGGGTTTAAAAGTAAAACAAGCAGCTGCACAAGTTGGCTATGAAAGCCCAACTCAATTTAGCAGAGAATTTACCCGATACTATGGTTTAAGCCCCAGTGAATGCGCTAAAGCTATGGTTTAGAAAAGTTTGTGTTTATTAATTAACAATTTACTTTAAAATTTTGAAATTAGAAGCAGTATGATCCCACGTTACTTTTATTGTTAAAGTGTTTTTATCTACATTATAATATAAACCTTGTTTGGCTAAGTTTAAGGCTTTTACTGAAGACATTACTGTTATTTTTGTTTGATTGAATAAAGCTTGATTATTATTTTTGTGCCAGTTATGAATAACCAATTCAATACTACGTTGTTCTGGCATTCCTTTATAACCCAAACCTTTTTCACTTCTTGCTAAGTTAAATAACAATAAATCTTGATTCTTGTTTAGCACATTATGCGCTTCAAAGTTTAATAATTCATATTTTTTATTGACTAATGAATCAGCACTTTTACCATCATCTTCATACATGTGTGCTGATGATTTATTTACACTTTTATCGAAATAGTAATCAAGTTTAAGCTCATCACTCGCATAATAAACTGTGCTTGATACCGCTTTAACTGACGGTATTATCGCACCACTTTTAACGAATACCGGAATTGTATTCAAGGTTAATGGGTAAGTTATTTTCCTCGCACCTTGATAGCGTTTGTCACTGAAATAATCAAACCAATTACCTTTAGGTAAATTCACAGCGATTGATTTAAGATCGGGATCTGTTACTGGTTTTATTAAAAAACTATCGCCCCATAAATACTGATCTTTTACATCGATTAACTCTGAATTGTTTTCATCGGTGAAAAACATAGGCCGCATCAAAGGCATGCCTGACATTGAGTTTTGATAAGCCAATGTATAGTTATATGGCAATAACTGGTAACGCAGTTTTATAAATTCACGAATTATGCGTTTGGTTTCATCATCATGAAATATTGGTTCAGGTGCAATATTATCTTGACCATGTGGACGGTAAATAGGTTGGAAAACTCCATACTGTAACCAGCGTATATACATTTCTTTATCAAATGATTCTCCACCAGCAAAACCACCTAAATCAGAATGAGTATATGCCATACCTAGTAAACTCATTTGAAGTGATAATTCGACTTGTGGTTTTAAACCTGCCCATGAGCGGCTTACATCACCAGTCCAAGGGAGCATGCCGTATTTTTGTGAGCCTGCAAAACCCGAACGCATGATCATAAAAGGTCTTTGCTGTGGCGCATGTTCTGTTAAAGCTTTGTTTACTAACTTACCCCACTCATGACCAAATACATTATGAATGTCATCTCCGGTCGCAAACATAGCATCATGCTCAGATAAAATATGCTGTATATCGGATGGGTGAACTTCTGGCTCACCCAAATCGCCCCACACACCCGCAACACCTTGCATTGCTAATCTTTTATATACCGAACCAAGCCATTTATGCGCACTTTGATTAAATACATCTACTAAACCTGTGTGACCAAAATAAAAATCAAAGGTTTTTGCTTCGCCTGTAATAGGATCTTTAGCTAATATGGCTGCATCAACTGCTTGTTGCCACTTTTTTGTATTTGTTAATATGAATGGTTCTGTGATCAATACTGTATTAACACCATTTAATTTGAGTTCAGCTATCATTTTTTCAGGATTTGGAAATGCATCTAAATCCCAATCTAAATTACCCATATGGCCTTTTATATCTTTTCCAAACCAATAAAGATCTAGAATAATTGAATCAACTGGAATATCTTCTTCTCGATATTTATTGATTGTATTTATGACTTCAGCTTGAGATTTATAACCAAAACGTGACGCATGATTACCAAAAGCCCAACGCGGCGGAAGTGGCTGTTTACCAGTAATATTCACATAATTGTTAATGAGTTTGGGGTAAGTATTTGCTGTAATGATTAAATATGCATTACGACCACCTACCGACTCAAACTGCAAGGTATTTGGCTCAGTTTTACCCGTATCAACCCATCCTTTTGCGCTATTATCAAATAAAATCATATATTTTTTATCTGATATAACCGCAGGGATAGAAAAGTTCATTTGCTCTGACTCAGTTGTATAACCATAATGTGCTCGGTTATACAAAGGTAAACGTTGACCACGACGATCCATACCTAATATGCGCTCACCTGTCCCTAATAGCTTTTCATTATCAGTGAGAGTAAATTTAAAATCTGGTGACGCTTTTTTGTTTTCAAAGTCTTGTTGCTCGTTGGTTAGCAATTGCCCCTTATTAAAATAGGATATATAAAAAGGTATTTTATTAATAACAGCCGATAAGTCACCGTTAATAAATGTAAGCTTATTTTTAGAATGTGTAACTGTAACGAAGTTTTGCTTATTTTTACTAATAGATTGCATATCAATAGCAAAGGAAGGAAATGGCTTTTTACCTTCTGTTAAATATAAAATTTCAAATGCGTGATCTGAAATTGCCCATAACCTGACCCTGCCCTCTGTCGTTGAAATATTTAACTCCTGCCCATTTAGCTGATGACTAATATAATCTCTTGCACTGATTTGCCAACTAAACATGCTGACTAATACAAGCAACATATAGCCCAATTTAAAGGGAAAAACTGTTTTAAGCATAACTTCAGATTCTAATAATTATTTGAGATTTAAAGTTAGCGTACGGGCAATTTTAATAATAGTAAATTGCATATGAATACGTATTCATAGAGACTTAGAAAATGAGCCATAAAAATGACTCGCTATATTATTTATACCCATGTGACTTCAAAATGCATGTTTCTGTTCTATCTGAGCGAGCCCAATTCAAGGCGTGTTGATGTAGGAATGTAGGCACCTTTGGAATCAACGCAACGAGCATGATTTGCTCAGAAGTCCCTGTAAGGTTGGTTTATAAATACTTTATGCAGCGTTATTGATTTTGAAAAGGGAATAACCATGTTCTTCAATCAATGCCTTGCCTAAAGCATTTCTAATTCCAACTGAATCCTGCATCTTGAAGTGGTTTGGGTATATAATACCCAATAAAGATTATTCATATTTTATTGCCATTAACTTTTACCCCAACAAAAGCCATATCATCTGTCGTTTCTTCTTGTTGTTTATAATCAGTATTATTTTGTATAAGTATTTCTTTTTGGTTAGTGAAACTTTGTTTATGTACATCTAATAAAGTTTTTTTCAATTTATTTTTACCATAAGGAAAGTTTTTATCACCACCAATTTGGTCAATATAACCATCAGTTGTGAGATACAAGTAAGTATCTTTGCTTATCATGATTTCATGATCTTTAAAAACAAAATCAAAATCACAACTACGATAACCAACAGACTGCCTATCACCTTTGATTAATTCAATTGCTCCATCTTGAATTAAAAATAAAGGGAGTTCAGCTCCTGCATATTTAATTATATTTCTATCTTTATTGTATAAAATAATTCCACCATCAAATCCTGCATTACATTTACTCTTCTTATTTTCTTGATGAAGTAGTGTTTTAATCGCTTTATTAAAATAACTTAATATCCAAGCAGGGCTAATTTCAATATGAGTATTTTGATTAATTTTACCTATAATTTGTCGTTCTATCGCTTTAACTAGCATAGTCACGAAAGCACCCGGCACTCCGTGTCCTGTACAGTCAATAACCATTAATAAGCACTCATTTCGCTTTTTAAATTCATTAAATAAATATATATCACCCCCAATCACATCCCGAGGCTTCCAAATAGTGAAATAATCAGTAAAGTAATTTTTTAAAATAGCATCATCTGAAATGATCGAATGCTGAATTAATGATGAATAATTAATGCTATCAGTTGTTTTTTTGTGTTCTAGCTCGACTAACTTTCTTGCTTCAAGAGATATATTCATTTCTTCATTTACTTTATCAAGTACTCGGTTGTACTCAGAGGCAATTTGCCCAACTTCAGTATGTGGTTCCACGTAGACTTGTTGACTAAAATCTCCATTGTTTTTTTGCATTTCCATACTATAAAGCAAATCTAAAATCTCAGTAGATGCATCATGCTCGACTACATTTAAACCTTTTATCTCATGCTCTTTACACACCCTCAATGGCACAATATTTTTTATTAATAATAAAAAGATATAAGTACCGCCAAACGCAATAATAAAGCACAGTGTAGCCCCAATTACTTGAATTAATAATTGTTGTTCAAAATTCAAACCAGTTCCGAGTACATGACTATTGCCAAATAAAGCGACAGCGATTGTTCCCCATAAACCACATACCCCATGAACGGGTACTGCACGAATAACATCATCTATTTCAAATTGATCTAATAAATGTGAAGAATATAAATATATGCTTCCACCTAGTATCCCTATAACAGCAGCTTCATAAACTTCAACCGCATGACAGCAGGCAGTAATACTGACAAGGCCAGCTAATACACCATTTAAAATATGTGGTACATTGGGTTTTTTCATTAGTAGCCAAGTTAAAATTAATGCTGTTAAACCACCAAATGCAGCAGCAGTATTTGTATTTAATAAAATTATAGGAACTGCATCATTCATAGCTAAAGTACTGCCTGCGTTAAAACCGAACCAACCAAACCATAGAAAAATGGTGCCTATAGTAGACATAGGAATATTATGACCTTGGATAGGTGGTAAACCTTTAGTAAAGCGACCTATACGTGGTCCAATAACAATGATTGCAGCCAAAGCGACCCAACCACCAACAGAATGCACAACACTCGAACCTGCAAAATCAACAAAACCCTGTTGATTTAACCAACCCGCAGATTCTGACTCTATAGCCCCTCCCCAAGCCATTCGGCCAAAAATTGGGTAAATTAAGGATGAAACAAAAATAGCCAGAATTAAATAGCCAAAAAAGGTTGCTCGCTCAGAAATTGAGCCTGACAATATAGTCGTGGCTGTACCACAAAACATTGCTTGAAAAGCAAAAAAACATAACAAACGTGTGGAGTCAACGCCATAAAGCAGAAGATAGTCGGTATTAATTATAGAGCCGTTATTGCTGAACATAAAAGCAAAACCAAACAGTAAAAAAACAACATTAGCAACACAAAAGTCAGATATGTTTTTAACAGCAACATTAATGCTATTTTTAGAACGAACAGCACCAACCTCTAAGAAACAAAAACCTACTTGCATTAAAAGTACTAATGCTGTGGCAATCACAACCCACATTAAATTAATTGGTTGAGCTAACTCTATAAGATTATTTCCTTGCATAAAATTCACCTTATAACTAAATATATTTTATTTAAAAACTAAGTTATAAACAGAATACAAATTAAAAATTTGTATGTGCATTTACCGTATAATGGATGTTGCAGTGTGCACTAAATCTAATACATGTTATTGTTTTAAATTGTATTAATATTTATATTTTAGTTTACGAGTTAAAGATTTCAAGGCTGTTTTATATACTTAATTACCGTTCTGATTTATTACATTATTGATACCGATAAGCCGCAATCAAAATTTCATAAACAAATTTTACATATATCAAATTGATCTTTTAAAG
>NZ_NQMR01000087.1 GCF_002276045.1 Pseudoalteromonas sp. NBT06-2
ATAAACAAATTTTACATATATCAAATTGATCTTTTAAAGTAAGTATTACGTACTGAAAGACATAAACAAAAAAACAGCGATTAATATTATCAAATTTCAATTTTTTAACCAAAACGACCTAAATAATATGCCAAGCACAAAGCGTGCTATGTTTATTAACAGTCTTTCTGGTTTCAAGAGTGCAAATCTTATTGGCACAAAAAATGAGCAAGGGGCAGGACAATCGCATTAAAATATTTGTAG
>NZ_NQMR01000088.1 GCF_002276045.1 Pseudoalteromonas sp. NBT06-2
ATACATCAATGTTTTCATGGCTGAAATTCTATGGGATCGTACGGATCATTTCACTTTCGAATTTTTAAAAGTCTCTTGTACTTCATCTGATTGTTTGGGGTGTCTTGAACGACTTGTTATCCAACTAAACCCTATCGACTTTAATAGCTTATAAATAGCACTATGATGATAATTAACGTTGAAATTAGTTTTAATATAAGATTAAATACTCTCACCTGTTAACCGTCCCCCAGTCTTTGAATGGCTTTGAGCTTTTATATATATGCTAAGT
>NZ_NQMR01000089.1 GCF_002276045.1 Pseudoalteromonas sp. NBT06-2
ACTTGTTATCCAACTAAACCCAATCGACTTTAATAGCTTATAAATAGCACTATGATGATAATTAACGTTGAAATTAGTTTTAATATAAGATTAAATACTCTCACCAGTTAACCGTCCCCCAGTCTTTGAATGGCTTTGAGCTTTTATATATATGCTAAGTGCTTTCTTTTCCTGCTCATTTAGGTAGCTAGGTCTGCCTGAAGGCTTTTTTACTTTCAAGAGTAGATACCCCTTTACTAAGGTAATTAGCAATCCAAGTATTAACAATTCGTCTGCTAATATTGAGCAATCGGGCAATTTCAGATCTATTTTTACCAGATTTAAAATTTGAAACGGCCAATAAGCGTAGTCTCATTCGATGATCTTTTACTTTGTTGGAAAGGGTTTTTAATTATTGTGAGCTATGTGTATTCAATATCATTTTATTGCTGGTTAGTAAAAAATAATAAAAATAATATTAGATCACATATTTAACTAATTAATGGTATGGACCCTCTCCACTCCAATTACGGCTTCAAATGAGCTAATATAGGGTTATTCTATATACAGAAATAGAGAGAGGGTCACTATGAGCACTATAACAATCGGGTTAGATATCGCCAAATCAGTTTTTCATTTAGTTTGGGTGAGCCAGGTAAAGTTTTAAAGCGAAAA
>NZ_NQMR01000009.1 GCF_002276045.1 Pseudoalteromonas sp. NBT06-2
TCTAATTTATTTTCTGTGATTAAACTTTGAAGTGCCAAGGGTATATATACCCATGCAACATGATAATGCGTGATTTTAGCAAGTCGAAAAGCGTGTCAAATACGAGGCATAAGATGTGTCGTTAAGTCATTCTCAACAAATATCTTATAACAACGCTGTTGGCCGCTTATCGTCTTGCCCTACAGGAGTTGAGTAGAAAACGATACGGCACTATGATTCATCAGGGAATGCATGAATTACAAATAATTCCTTGTACTCGTATCCTACCCAAGTTCTGAAACCTACATTTTCAAGTAGCACGCGTATATATTAAGCATTTTTTTGAAAAGCTATTAAATTAGTCACTCTGCAAAGCATCTATCGGATCAAGCTTTGATGCTTTAATAGCGGGATAAACACCAAAAATTAATCCTACCATAGCACATATGCTAAATGACAAAACAATCGCTGTTAATGACCATGAAACAGCCCACTGAGAATAAATAGAAATTAACTCTGACAGCAAGATGCCAAAAAATACGCCTAAAATACCGCCTAGAATTGAAATTGTAAAACTCTCTGAAATAAACTGTAGTTGAATATCTTTTTGAGTTGCGCCAATAGCACGTAATAAGCCAATTTCCTTAGTACGTTCAAGTACAGTGGCAAGCATAATATTCATAATGCCAATACCACCAACCAATAATGAAATACCTGCAACACACGACATTACAATATTAAATATCTGCTGTGTTTGTTTTTGCTGCGCAAGTAAAGCTGCAGGGATCACTAACGTATAATCATCCACTTTGTTATGGCGACGGGCTAATAAATGACTCACAGCTTTAGCAGCTTCAATTGGATCTACAGACTTATTGATCTTTAGCTTTAAACTTGTGATTTCACTATCTAAATCTTTACTCGCAAATTTATGTATAGATGTTTTAAGTGGTACAAATACTCGGCTTTGTGCCCCTCCGAGTTTAATACCTTGAAACTCTTGTTTTTTCAAAAATGGGGCTTCTAACACACCAACTACTTTAAACCATAAATGATTTATTTTGATGTTTTTTCCCACTGCACCGCCTAATGGGAATAACTGCTTTGCAGTAGCTGAACCTAATAATGCAACTTGTGAAAAACTTAAATCATCATCGTCATTGAGTAAACGCCCTTGTGCTAAATTAAATTTAGATAATTCAAAAAAGCTTGAGCTGACACCAATTGCTTCTCCATCACTTTTACCTTTAGAGCTGAAAAGACTATAGGTATCAATTAATTTTTGAGCGCTAAAAGCCTCGACAAAAGGTAAAGCTTTTGCTGCTATTTCACCATCTCTAATACTTAACCCTGCTGAGTGTTTACGCTGCTCTTTAAGCTCTTTATCTTCAAATTCCTTAGCTTCAATAATTAAATTATGCAAACCCATAGTATCTATCATTTTTAAGGCTTCGCGTTCTGCACCTTCACCGATATTAAGCATAGCAATTACCGCACCGACACCAAAAATCATACCTAATAAAGTAAGCAAAGTACGTAATTTATGCTGAGCTAGCTCTGCAGCGGTATCAATAAATATATCAAGATATTTCATTTAGTTTTGCTCCTGATCCATTAAAGATATTTCCTGGCCAGCTTCTAATCCAGTCAATATTTCAACATGGCTTAAACTTGCTTGCCCTAATGTTACTGCTGCCATAGTTAATTCATCATCTTGATAGAGATATACAAATGATTGGTTTTCTTTAGTGTATATCGCCTGTAGCGGCACGATTAATTTAGATGCTGGTTTTGCGATTTCAATATTTGCTTGCAATTTTCTACCTGGAACAAAAAGCTTAGGGTTTTGTTCGTCTAAAGCGACGATGACTTCAAAGTATTTTTGCGGATCCCCTCTTTTTATTGATGCAGGAAAAGGTGCAACAGATTCAACCACTCCCTTAAAGGGTAAATTTGCATAAGCAAATAATTGTAAATTTACTTTTTTACCTTCAGCTAAATCAATTGCTTCGCTTTCAATGACATATAATTTAGCTTTCATTTGCGTAATATTTGGTAACTCAGCAATTTTTTCACCTGGCCACATTGATTGACCTGCTCTGGGTTTTTCACCACGCCAGTTTGTTTTATATACTAATAAACCATCATGCGGTGCTTTGATTTCTAATTGGTTTAAACTATCGTTAAGTAAGTCGAGCTTTCCTTGATGTTGATCTTGCTGCATTTTCAATAAGCCCATATCTCCAGCCGAACTTTCATTGAAACTATCACTTTTCCAATTTAAATAATCTTGCTTAGAGCCAAGGTAAGCTGTGTTTTGCAATGAGTCTATTATTTCTAATTTAGAACGGATCCTTTCATCATCAATTGAGAATTTTTCAGCAAAAAGTTTTTCCTGATCTATGATTAAAATATCCTTACTGATAGCATCAAGCTCTTTACTTAAAACACCTGTTTTTTCAATAATGTCTTGTTTAGTAATCGCGAGTTCATTTTCTTTCTCTCGACTTTTCACTAACATAGCTTCACCATCAAAACGCGCGATGACATCACCTTGTTTAACCATAGAAAACTCTGGTGCGAGCCATGAAATATTCTGTACGCCAGTACGTGAAACAGGGGTACTCACAACAGTCGCTTTAGCAGCAAACAACTCTCCTTTTGCAGGTATGCTGACAGCAAAGTTTTCATTTTTTACTATGTACTTTAAAGTCGCGTTCTGCTCAGAGTTACAAGCTAATAAAAATAGCATAGGTATAAAAATTAATTTATTCATAGCGCAACTACATCTCCTTGTTTTACACCTTTAGCCAACACAACTTTGTTACCTATGATATGTGCCACTTCTACTGGTTTCTCTACGCCAGATTCTAAAGTGATCATTTTACTATCAGACAAATCTTTCACAGCTTCTATAGGTAAAGTTAACGCTTTATCAAGTACCTTAGTGATCACCTCTATACGGGCTGTCATACCAGGGAGCATCACTGATGAGTTAGTTTTATCAAATTCAATGATGGTATCTAAAATACGCTTTTTATCTTGAGGAGATTTATTTCTAAAGACACGACCTAAGTTGACCACTTTCCCGCTAAAACTTTGATCTTGAGTGCCATCAAGTATAATTTTTACTTTTTGCCCTAATGCCAACTTACCACTATCAGACTCCGCAACTTGTGCCTTTAACTGCATCTGTTCTATAACAGCTAATTCAAGGATAGGTTGACCAAACTGTATACTCTCTCCTACAGCTGGTTTTTCTCCTTCCCAATTTGCTTTATAAATCACCATACCATCCATAGGTGCTTTAACTTTTAACCTTTCAATATCTTTATTAAAGTCATCTATTTCTGCAGCAAGCCTGTCTACTCTCCCCTGTGCTAACTTAAGATTTAACACACTATTCTTTTTATGAAAATTTAATTTTTCTTGTGACAAAAACAAATCATTTTGCGCTACAGTAAAGTCGATTGCAGATTTTTTCCTATCATTCTCAGAACGACTATTATCAACAATTTCAGCTTTGCGTTTTGCTTTTTCAAACTCCATTTCCTTTTCGGCTACCGCTAAGATTAATTCTTGCTCGGTTGCGATTTCTTTGATTTTTTTATTGTCTAATTCCTTTTGAGCACGGTCTAACTCAACCTGCTTATCAAACAATCTATCTGTTATTTTTTTATCATCAAAAGAGACCAATAATTCTCCTTTTTTTACTTGGGAATTTTCAGGGAGTAACTGCTTTATTTGATACTGCCACATTCTAGATATTGAAGGTGGAGCTATTATAGCTGTTTGCTTAGACTCTAGTTCTCCGCTTGCATAAACAATCACTTCAACTTTCTCTTCTTTTACAGCTTCGTTTGCTACTTGTTCACAGCCAAGTAATAAAAATAATATAGATAATATTAAAAACCTATTCATGATTTACGCCCTCGAATTCTAATTGTGCACTCATTCCCGGTAATACTTTAAAATGCGTATTAGCATTGAACTCAAAAATAGTACGATAATACACATCATTACCCCATTCTTTTTGTGCTTCAGGTTGCGTAGAAATGTCAGCTAATTTTGCTAATAAAACAGTATTTGGATAAGCATCAAACTTCAATTTTGCACGGCTATTTAAGATTAAGTTTTTATGATCCACTTCATGCACCCAAGCTTCAATATATAAACCATTTAAGGAGGGGATCTCTGCAATTTTCCATGCTGGTTGTGCCGTCATACCAACAAATATTTTTTCTCCACTCCAAGGGTGATTTGCATATAGCACAGGGCCTTTGCGCTGTGCATACACACTCATTTTCTTAAACTTATTTTGATTATACTCTAACCGCTGTTGATATTTTTTAATTGTAATTTCCTGCTTAGTTAAGGCTACTCTATTAGCAACTTTAGTCTGCTTTAAAGTTGCTTGTGCCTTGACATCAGCTATCACTGCTTTTTCGAATTTTAATTGATTTTTTTTATAGTCATATTGGCTTAAATAGTCAGCAGAAACACTCGCATCAATACGTGACTTTGTCAAAAGCAGTTCTGTTCTTTTTTTTCCATACCTGGCTTCTAGTAAGCTTTGCTCATTACTACTTTTTATACGATATAATTCTTCTTCAGCTGAAATAAGACTCGCCTTGAGTTGCTCAATTTCGCTTTGAATTGTTCCACTATCAAATACCATGACAAGATCGCCTTCTTGAGCAACTTCGCCTTCTGGCAATATCCATTGTACTTGTACTTTCCAATTTCCAGTTTTTGGTGCATAAAACGTTTGATTATCAGCGGCTTTCACTTGTCCTGATAAAATAGCTGATGCTTGTAAAGTATAAGACATTAATAACAAACCAAAACCCAGTATTATTATTTTGTACATAACTTATCCTCAATCACCTTGCCGTCTTTCATTCGAATAATTCGATTAGCAAAGGCAGCGATATCTTCCTCATGGGTGACCATTACAATAGTTTGACCTTGTGCATGTAACTGACATAACAGCTCCATAATTTCATATGATGTTTTTGAATCTAAATTACCTGTTGGTTCATCAGCAAAAATTACTTTTGGTTTATTAACTAAGGCTCTGGCAATTGCAACTCTTTGACGTTGACCACCTGACATTTCAAACGGCTTATGGTGACTGCGATCTTTCAATCCAACCTTATCTAACATCTCACTACCACGTTGTTGGGCTTCTTCAGGATCAATATCGCTATATCTTAAAGGCAAAGTCACATTTTGCAGCGCACTTAATCTGGGTAGCAAATGGAATGTTTGAAAAATAAATCCTATTTTTTCATTTCTAATTTTAGATAGGCTCACATCATCAATTTCTTTAATTGACTGCTCTGATAATAAATACTCACCCGAAGTTGGCGTATCTAGGCAGCCTAGAATATTCATTAAAGTTGACTTCCCTGAACCAGAAGTGCCCATAACAGCCACAAATTCATTATCTTGAATTGTTAATGACACATCACTTAATGCTTTAACTTGAATATCCCCTGAACCATAAGTTCGTGTGAGATTCTCCACTCTGATCAATTTCAAACTCCTTCTGTATAAAATACAAACTTTCATTCAGTAAAATAACATACAATGTAAACTGACTGAAAAGAAAATAAAGCTTTAAAAATAAATAGTTTAACATTATTTATACATGATTCATTTATAAAATAATACTAGGCTAATCTCAGTAGTAACCTTTATAAGAAATAATCAATAAAACTTTAATGAAAATTAAATGTAAACACTACTTCTCAATGTATTTTCACAAAAGAATTAAAATTTAAGTTCTGAAAAAGCTTTGCTAAAAATAAAGGTCAAAAGTGGTAACAGTTCCATCAATTCACCGGAAGGCGGGCCGGATTGAGAAATGGTATCCCTTTTTGTGTTTTTTAAACATAAATTCAGGCATAAAAAAACCCTTGCCAAAGGCAAGGGTTAAAAAGTGGTACCAGTAGGCGGACTCGAACCGCCACACCCGAAGGCGGGGGATTTTGAATCCCCCAACTTAAAGTAAAAACTCTTTAAAAACATAAAGCTTACAACATACTAAACTACTAATATACATAAAATATACATATCATACCTAATATGATATGCTCTTTCCCTCTTTTTTTTTGCGCTACTTCGAGGTCAAATGAATAAGCTTGAGCTAATGAAATACCTGATGGATCTTGACGAAAATGATGCTGAAATGCATAAAGTGGTTAAAGCAATTAAAGGGCTTCGTGATTCCGATGATTCTATCACTGCACTGCAAACCGATCTAGAGAAGCTGGAAGGAACGCTCAATTTAGACAAGGGCTTATCACTATACAGAAATGGCATCTCTCCTTTTTTTTGGTGTAGAGTTAAACTACCTGGGTTAAATTCAGGAGACTTCAGAACAAGTACCAAGGCATCAAGCATTCAAGAAGCTACTATGAAGGCTGGTGAAATAAGAGCTGACGTACTTGCAAGATTTGAAGCGGGAACACTTAAAGTAAACACTCGAATTTTGTGGACTTATATATGCAAAGAAGTCGAAGATATTTTAACTAAAAAAGCCGCCGATAAAATCGCGAAGAGTAGTGATAAAAGTTATAGGCCAACAGAGGCTGATTACGCAGGTATTGTTAAAAATCACTACGCTACATTTGAAGATTTCAAGCGTTTGTCTATCACTGCTATCGAATATCCTGAACTTTGCCAGATGATGCAGCATGAAAAATTTCAGAACATGAAGAAAACAACAGCAACAAAACGCAAAACCACACTTGGATTGATATTCGATTATGCACTGCAAAAACGATACATCAAATCAGTTCCCAAGCTCCCCAAGTTCGACTTCATTGAAAGTGAAGGCGGTGATGTTTTTGACATAGATGATCGAGATTTAATTTTGATGAACTTCATGAATTTTTATGAAAGCTCAAGAAATAACAAAATCACAAGACACAAGAGAAAATTGCTCCCTTTGTATTTTAATTTTTTGTGTGCATCAGGCATGAGACCTGGCAAAGAGGTCATGGGGCTGACATGGGGATTGCTAACCCAAGAGACATTTGTGATGAATAGGGAAAGAAAAAAAGCATATAAAATGCGTGTAGTTACCGGAAAAATGGCAAAGCACGTCAGCATCGGAAATAAGATTGAGCGCAAGAGCAGAAATTTTGTCATCAATGCTGAGACAGCTTCAACGCTTGAGCAGCTCTACTATGTACGCTATGGCATCAAGAAAAGCATTGGAGAAATAGCTGAAGAAAAACGAAATGATGTGATGTTTGCAGGTTTTGAAGGTCGAAATCCAAAGCTTGAGGAATCATTCGATCAATACATGACGTATCTAAAAAAGGTAGGGCTTAAGGGAGATTATACGCTGTACAGCTGTCGATATGAGTATATAAATGCTTGCTTAGATGCTGGCATGTCAAAAGATGATGTAGCATCACAAGTCGGTAATACTCCAGCAACCATCAATACATTTTATGAGAAATTCAATGCAATGAAACGAGCAGCTCGCATTTTATCAGCAGAAGATATTGCTGTTTTCAATCCCGAGCCAGAAGAAGATAAATAAATTAAGCCGTCACCGAGGCGGTTTTTTGTGCTCAATATTTTTTGTATTTTACCGCTACGCGAACTTAAGCCAGGTTGTTTTTATCTACTGGATATCACATCTATTGTCATGACTATTTCGCACTACTCCTTTGCGACAAAAACTAAATTCACACTCACTGACTGCGAAAGCAAATTAATAAAACTGTGTTCGCACTACTTGTTTGCGAAATAGGTAAGTGGTCGCACTCATACCTTGCGAAATAAAAAATCGTCACACTCCGCCACTGCGGCAAGAAAAAGGAATACTGGCATCACTTTTAGCAGCGCAGCTGCTGCCCAAATCAAAAAAAGACTATGGAATTGCCAATATTGTCACTGTTGCAGCCAGTTAAGACTGTATTGGTGTCGCTAGTGACAGTGAAATACAGTTTTAACGGACTTAAAACTCAAACCAAAAAATAACAAACCAACCCATCAAGCCCAATTGACAAAAAATTACTTTCAGTTATACAGATAAAAACCACTTGCACCACCATATAATAAAGTGGAAAATATATGCAAGAGATAACCAATGTTTTATTATTAGTGCGGTAAAACTCAAAACATCTACATTTCTATTTTTTTTGGGTAAGTATTAAGCCAGCAATGTTTTAACTCACTAATAACAGGCTCACTACGTAACCTCTCATTAGTTCATACAACGCTTTGGTACTCATGTCGGAGGCATTGCGTTAGTAAGACAGAGTATTAGTTCCGAATCAACACACATAATAAAGACAAAAATAATAACAACAAAAAAGGAGTTTGTCATGACTACATTCAACAAGGGCGGAGCACCAAAAAAAGAAGTAACAAAAGACAAGGAGATTAAGTTTAGCTGTACTGAAGAAGTTTATGATTTCTTTGTTGAGCAATCTAAAGCAGCCGGTTATGCAACAGAAAAACGAACCAACGTTTCCAAGTTCTTGCATGACTTCATTTTGACGATGATTCATGAAGGCCATTATCAATCAGTGCAAGCACCAGCTGTATCACGCGACCTTCTCATTGAACTTGTACCTGTGGCCAATAATCTGAACCAAGCAATGCATTTATGTCATACCGCTGTAACTGACTTAAATTTAGTTGACCTGGGTAAAAAGATTGAGTCAATCAGAAAGGTAATGATGGCATTAACAACAACGATTTCCGCCCCGAAAGTAAGCATAGTTAAACAAGGAGAGTAACAATGGCTACAGCAAATCCAAAAGCATCACGACCTGACGCTGGTCCAACGGTAATATATGTATATCGCGGTGATGGTCACGAACACCCTGTAGACGCTGATAATGTTATTCACCTGGGTGGAAATATCTTAAGCAATCCTCTGAAGATAAACGAAGATGGTTCTAAGCACTTTGAGTTGGATGAGGTGATTAATGAGATGGAAATGTGGGGCAGATTGAATAAAACCGCAGAGAAAAAATTCAAGCATTACGTCTTGTCAATCGCTCCAGAAGATACAGGTAAGGTCAATGTGAGTGATTGGATGACGTTAATCAATGAATATATGACTGCTGTCGGGTATGGCCCTGATACGAAGTGGACCTCAGCTCTACACAATGACACTACACTTGGCCATGCCAGTAACGAAACCAATAAAGACGGTGGCCAGCATGCTCACATCATATCCTGCTTAGTACAACCCTCTAAAGGCAATCAGCTAGTTAAAACGTCATTGGATTATGAAAAAGGATGGCCTGTCATGCGGGCTTTTGAGCTGCGGCATAACCTACGCATTGTCGCAACGCCGGGCTCCGAAAATGACTTTGGCTACAATTTTACAAAAGCACAGATGAAAGGCCACGGCTCCCGCCAGGCATGCTTAGATAACGACTGGGGAGCCATTATACGCGCTCGCATTAAAAATCTATATGAGAGTGATGGCAAACCAAAAACAATCAAGGATTTTGCTCTAGGGCTCGCTAAGCGCAATGTTTCACTGCAAGCAGTTAAAAATAAAGATGGAAGCATCAGGGGAGTTAACTACCAAGTGCTTGGCTTCAAAAAAGGCGGCAAAAAAATGGACTCTCCAATGATCAGTGGGTCAAAAATCAAGGGTACTCGTTTCAGCTGGCCCAAGCTGATTCATAAGGAAAAAATGAACTACAACCCTAGTCGCGATGACAAATATATCGGACTTGCACCGGTGCCGCAAAGAATGACTGCATCGTTCAAAGTTAACAAAAGTCAATTGCGCTCAATAAAAATGTTGGGATCAAGAGCTAGAACCAAGCCAATCGCAAAAGGTTTCGTTAATCTGTCATTTTGTCGCACTAAAGAACAAAAAACAATTGCTCTTATGATGATGGCTGTCATGGATCTTTTGGAAGTATTATTTGCGCGTAGAGAGATTGAATTTTTTGAATACACACTGCATGAATACAAAGAGCAAACTACAGAGTATGACTTGTTTAGCGAGCCACTAGATATCGTTAATCAAATAGAGTCTGATACTCAATGCAATGTGTGGAAACACTTAACAGATGATGGCGGTTCTGGAGGCACTGATATAGATTTGTCATAACAAAAAAGCCAGCTCACTGAGCTGGCTTGATTATACATAGCTAACCATGTTTATAGCCACCCAGGCTTGAATGTCGCCTTCAGCTTCTGCCAAGGTTCCACTAGTAATCGCTTTACCTATAATCTCTTTAGGAATCGGTATGTCAGCTCCTGATATACGCATAAAGATCTCTGCATTTTCAGACCATTGCTCTTTTATAAAACAAGATAAAGCTTCTCTTACCGTCTTAAATTCACTACTTTCTATAGAACCGTTTTTAATCAGAAATACCATAATAGCCTCTTAAAAGAAAACCCCGACCTAGGAGGCCGGGGAAAAACTGGAGTATCAAGCTCATCACTTCTTGATAATTTAATTATAGTGTCCGCTCATCATATACGCAAGCATTAATTACAATTTAATTATCTTTTATTTTATGGTAAAATTACACTTTACATCGAAAAACCCCACCAAAACAGTATTAACAATTGCTAACACCTCTTTCAATTTCATTATTAGCCGCAACTAATACTTAATAAGATCATAATTAATGGTTGACGTAAAAATGAAAATAATGCAAAATACAATAAAGCATCAAAAAAGACTCGGAGAAGTCATGAATATCATCACACCATTGTACGAGGACGTATTGCCTCACAGCCTAATTGGCAACAAACAAGACATCAGCACAGCCCGTATCGTAAGCACTATTGAGCAAGCTCAAACCATAGATGGCACTGTATTAATTGCAGATAATCTTCAAGAAGTAATCTCTTTTTACCGCGAAAGCTTTGGCTACAAATCATTGACGTTGGCCGCTGCAAACGATGCAGAGGCTATGATTGGCGTTAACAATAAAATGAAGATTGAGCACAACAATCAACTGATTGACTGCACTAAAATGAGCTTTGAAGAGCTTTCAGTAGCTCGTGTATCTGTATGTCCAGAAGATGAATTGTATAAGTGTGCTACAGCAGCCCTACATCAACTTCTTAAAAGCTTCCCTTTCATAACGCCTGATTCTGCAATTGCTGAGCTTTACAAGGCGAATGAGTGTCTAAATTTACAATGGTTGTTTAAAAAGGCTACTGAGATTATTGAACGCAAAAAATCTCGTATATTAAAAGCTAAAAAGATAACCAAGCAAAAAGACCAGGAATCACTTTGGGCTCCACTTGTAAAAGTTAAGAGCTTTATTGAAGATAACTGGTTAAATCGTGCTGGCACTGGCTTTGGTAAAACAGAGTTAAACGAGAAAATTATCAAGCACTGCATGGATAATGGACTGAAAGTTCTTTACGTTGTTCACCGTATCACCATTGCTGATAACAACATTGATATTCCTGGTGTTACTCATTACAACGAAATAATGCCTGGAACTGAAGATGAGATTAAGTGCCTGAAGATTGTTGTTAACAGTATCATCAAAAAAAACCTACAGGGCTTCATGAATAGCGTTGATGTAGTGATTCTAGAGGAAGGTAAGCAAGGACTGGACTTCTTGGCATGCGGCACTGTGCATCAACGTGAAAATGTATATGAGACACTTAAAAAGGTGTGTAAAAATGCCAAGTCAATTATCGTTTCGGACGCTGATGCAAATGACCGTACCCTTCAGTTTGTTAAGGACTCAACAGGTCAAGATGTTCAGTTGATGCATGGTCGCTTGGACTTCTCAGATAAAACTATTAACATGATTGACTACAATCAAGCGCTAGGCGAGATTGACCAGTTGGTTGGTTCTGAGCCCATTATGGTTGCTACTGATTCAAAAGCTCAAGCAGATAGGTTATATGACAAGTACAGGAATAATGACGAGGTAAGTGCCATCGTGATAACTTCTGATAATATTCGCAATACTGACATTCAAAATTTCTTAAAGAATATTAACACTGATGAGCAGTACAACTTCGTAATTTACTCTCCTTGTATCACCAGCTCAGTAAGCATTACATCTGACCGTTACAAGCTCCACTATGGCCTTTTTCAAGGTGTTATTACATCAACTGATGCAATCCAAATGCTTCGCCGTAATCGTCCTTGTGCAAACTTCAGGGTGGGCATTAGAAGTCGCAAAGAATACTTAATTGATAATTTTGGTGAACTTACGCAGGAAGATGCTACTGATCTTGATTTATTTATTGCTGAAGTTGAAGCAGAATCAAACTACAACAGAAATAATATCCAAGCTGCATTTTATTTTTGTGCTCAATACGAAGGCTTTAATGTTGTTGCTAGCAATGATACAACCAGTGTTGAAATTGGTGAAACAGCTGACCGTTCAGCAATCACCATCGAGTCAAATAACTTTAAAAACCGCATGCTAAGCACTGAAGCAGCTGATAGCACATATAATGCTGAAGCTATGGCAAATGGTGGTGAGAGTAGTAGTGCTGATGCAGATGCTATTGAAAGAAAGAAGATTGAAAGAACCTTAGGTAAAACCGAATTAACAAGAAAAGATATCTCTAATTATGGTCGCGGTACAATGACTTCATTAGTTAAGAGTCTTGAGCTACTAAGAGCTAATCGCGAAAGCTGCGTACTAATTGATAATGGTGATTCAGGCCCTGACCGTGACCGCAAAAAATTCGCTATTCACCATGACTTCTTCAATAAGATTTTTGATAAGTTAGGGTTATGCCCATTTACTGGAGAAGGTTCTTTTACTGTTGAAGATGCCAATGCTTTGCTTGCAGAATTAATGATTGACCGCAAAAAATTCAACAAAATGAGGTTTGATAAGAAGTTGCCAACTAAACTGCCCACCAATGGTACTCGTACAGTAAATCAAATGCTTGAGCAGTTTGGGTTGGAGACTGATTCTAGTGAAGGCTCTGGTCGCGTTAGAGACTACAGTATCACTCAACCTAGTATTGATATGATTAATGAGTATCTTACTAACAGACAATGGTCAGAGCTTGAGGTAGTAAAATCTAGAGTGTCGTATATCGCCAGATAACTGGCTACCATTCGCTCCGCGAAGTGGAGCGGCCACCTTCGGTGAAAACAAACCAGTTAATAATAAAGCCCCAGGTTGGGGCTTTTATTTATGCTGGAGGGTTATCACGAGTTATGTTGAAGATTGCCTTTTACCGTGATTTCAAGCCACCAATCTTACCCTGCACTTCAATATCCAAGTTCTTGTAATGCACTCCGTCTGGATTAATAGTGGTTTCGTTATCAAAGTCAAGTGAGTCCTCAAGAACCGACTCAGAACGGAGTACAGCGCCTGTACCCCTATCTCTAATGGTCACCAACCATGATATATCTTCATTCACATAATCAGTCGTGGAACTATATTTTTCAACTACAAGTGAAGTGTGATCACGCCTTGTCCATCTAATAGTTAATTGCTCATCATGCGCAAAAGAAGAACCACTGCTTTTATAATTTACTTTCAATCGCCCTGGGACCCAAGGACGCTTATACTCTTCTCCCATGTAATATGCATGAGATGTGGCACTATCCACTGAAAAAGCACCGTTGGCTGTAATTGTCGATAATTTAACTCTCATCTCTGTATTAACTGCAACGTCAGCTGTCTCCGAAAAACCATAGTTAACAAACCATACTCTAGCACCTGTTAGGTGGCCTCTGGGTACTGTTCCCAGAGTTCCACGCCAAAGATTGTTCAGTGTTTATGTATCAGCTCCGCTATCATAACTCACACTTTCAAAGGCAATCCATTCCAGTTTACTCTTATCAGTGTTTTCAATAAGAGCTATATTTTCACCAGATTTTATTTCAGCAAGCGTAGCCACTTCAAGCTCACTAAGATTACTACCGCTAATTGTTAACCTTGTACTGCTATCACTTATTCAAAGTGCTCTTCTGTCTGTTTCGCCCAATTATGCTGATGGATGAATATAACTCCAGTCATTTTATTTCTTTTCTTGCTGTATATTTATAGCTTTATTATATCAAGAGAAAGCGCCCCAACCACATCATTACCACTGTTTTTCATATCTTTTTTATACAAGTCAAGTCTTTTTTGCATTTATTTCAATTTGTTTATTGTGTTATTTTAAATTTTATTATATTATTTAATTAGAAATTAAGAAAGGAAGGGTAGAAAAATGAAACTAAGAATCGATTACAAATACGCTCGCGAAACAGACAAAGGCTTGCAGTTCAATTATCAATTGTGTTCTAACGCACCAACAATCACCAAGATCAGTGAACTAAAAAGCTACTTGAGAGAATTTGCATTAGGTTGGGTAGGAACAGGAAAATTAGTAATTTTATCAGTTTCAAGAGCTGGCATTTCATCAGTTGAAGAAGACGAGTTAATGGAGTCTTTATCAGATAGAGTTTCAGGACAGGTAATTGAGTTTGACTGCGGAAAAGTTAAGTTCTTACGAGAAAAAATCGAAGCTTAATCAAAACACCTGGTCATTGTTGGGTAAGTACAATAATAAAAACAAGGAGTGCACCATGAAGTTTAACACTACGAGAGCCGCCGACATTCGCAGGTTCATTGACTTCAACCGCTTATCAAACTTTGCATATAACTACAGCATTGATAGTGAGCATAATCTTGACGTTGACTACGTATCAACTATTACCTCGGTCTGGATCAAAAATAACAAGCGCAAGATTCGTGGCCTTCTTAATGCTTACAAAAACAAGCCAGCGCGATTCTTTCATGTAATGAAAACTTATGACTTAGCTGAACTTAATTGCAGTTACAGAATAATGATTTTTACTAATATTCTATGCGATGCGTTTGATAAGTTTTTAATGCCCGTTAGAAAAGCTTCAATGCCAAAGCTTTACCAAATAACTTCTTATCATTATCCTGAAAATTTAAGCCCAATCAGTGAGCCTGGACCAATGTTTGTTGACCAAATAATTCTTGGTGAGAAAGATGGTGAAGTACTTGTGGGCTGTAGCTTGGCAGCTGGAAGTGAAGATGATGCTAAGCATTACTTACTTAAGATGTGGCCGCTTACGACAAAAATAATGGCTATTGAAACAGTTAATGAAAAGTTCACACCTAAACCCACTGAAAATGCCACCACTGGATCACTTGCAGGCTTCACTCTTGATGACTTGATTGACGAGTTTGTTCAGCTCCATTGTCGTTAGATTTAAATCAAAAACTTAAAAAGCTCCGTCACTGACGGCTTACCGATAATTATAAAGATAAAGGTGAAACATGATTACAGCTAAGAAAATTAAAATTCCCCGCAGCAAACTGTCTCGCTTAGGCTCGCCTTTCACTTCGTGAAAGCGGGGTATTAATCCTTCCATCTACCATAGGGTTAATTGAACTTTCTTAAATTGCTCTTTATGCAATTCTTTGTACGAATCATCTCCTTGATTCTTCACATAATTTTTATTACATCTTCATTTCCATGCATTCCTACTGTTGTAGCAAAGTAACCATCTGTCCACAATTCGCCTCCCCAAAGTTGCTTTTTTACCAATGGGCATTTTCTAAATATTTCTCTCGCCGTAATACTGTTTATTATTTGAACTATTTTTTTTCGGACTGTACATCGGTACTGACTGAACTAAAAAATGAACATGATCTTTATCTGTCTCTATTTCAAAAAATTCTATTTCGTACCTCTTTGATATTTCGTTACAAACCTCTTTGAGCGCACTATCTACTTCTTCTGTAAATATCGCCCTGCGATATTTAGCTGGACATACTATATGATACATAAGCACTGATACATTATGACTTTTATGGATGAATTTACTCATTCTTATACTTTACAGCTTCACCCAAATCGCAGCAAGCTCCGGGGAATTGAACCCCCAGAGATTAAAAGAAATGATTCCTCTAGTGCCAGATGAAGCGCTAATAAACGGCTATGAAGGTTTACTTGGTACTCAGAGGGTGTTGGTATTATTAATTGCCTGATGGCGCACAACAACTTATTCATGCCGTTGGATGTGCCTAGCCATTAAAGCAAGAGATTGAACAACCCAAGATTAATGAAATTAATCGTTTCACACTTCTTGATACAATGCACAAAATGAAACGCGTTGAAATACCATTTCCGCCATAGACTTAAAGCAGTGCTTGAGCTGTATTAATTATCTATGTATAATCATGCATGTTACTAGATACGATAATTTATGATTGATGATTGATTTTTCAGGCGTTGAACTCAAAAACCTAAGAAAAGAAGCTGGTTATACTCAAAAAGAACTAGCAGTAATAATTGGCATAAGCAGAGAAACTGTTGTTGCTATCGAAAATGAGCACCCTAAAACAATTGACTCTCTGAGTTTAGAAGTAGTAAATGCATGGTGGGTTACCTGTAGAAAATCTGTATCTGAATCTAGTCAATTGTCCTTCAAAGTTCAAGTAATGAAATTCTTTGGCATATAAAAGTTGTTTATTAAGCAATATATTAATAATTGGCTCACTAATGTTATAGCTGTTACATTCCTAACCCTAGCTTTACTCTCACTCGGAAATGCTGAATATTTCGACCGGATTTTTATTGTTTACTTAATTGGTGTTGCTTCATTAAATACTAAAAGTGTAAATATACTTACTATTATTTCCATCCTGATGTTCGAACGACTTATAGAAGAGTTAGTCTTCTTTTTTAATGCATTATACCTTGCTAAATTAATTACTTATATTTTATCAATGTTTTTTATTCGCTACTTTTGGTATGACTCAATAGTTAAGCGTTTAATTTTACCTGTTATAATCGTCTCATATGTAGCAGAAGTATTCTGGTATAAAACTGGATATGAATCACCGAGAATTAATTTTTATATAGGGATGATTTGGCTCAATATCATTACACGCCATCTGTTGTTTCTACGAGTGCCAATTACACAGAAAGTAATTTCAAAAAATGTGTCTCAAACCTCACTTGATTGGCAACTTTATTCTTTATCTAAATGGAATATAATAGTTATCGTATTGATGCTCACTGAATACATGATCAGACATTTAACTAGTTTTTCTCCTTTATCCGTTTATCATTCTTACCCATACACTATACAATTACTGTCTGTGGCTACTCTATTCTTTATCACAAACTTTGCTATTCAGCTTAGATTTAAAATTAATGCTTAGGTTCTGCACTACGGCCACTCATCGAACCAATTGTATTATTTCGTTTAATATGGGGCTTCTCCATATTAATAGTAAGTTTTAGCTTACCTTCAAAGAAGTTTCGACACTGATCACGAATTGCTTCTGCGTGAGCGTCCGATAAAACACACCTGCCATTAACCCCATCGAAATATTATGCTTTCATCACATTCAAAAAAGAGAAAGTATAATGCAACCAAACACCCATAAAAAATGGCTAGCGATTGTGGCGCAGCAAAAGCAAAGTACCTTAACGATTGAGCAGTTTTGCACTCAGCTTAAAATATCTCCTTCAACTTTTTATCAACGCAAACGTGAATTAACGATATTAACTCAGCCAGATTCTTCGTTCATAAAAGCCAGTATCACGCAAACAGTTGAGGTAGAAACACCAGTGCCGCCAATACAATTAACCTTAGGTGACGTTAATCTAACCTTGCCCTCACAAACATCTCCTCAATTTTTAGCCGCATTAATCAACGAGCTATCCTTATGAACATGTTCATCAATGTACCAGAGGTGTTCCTTTATCGTGACTTTGTCGATTTTAGAAATTATGTAGAGTGATCAGTTATGTGCAGCTACCACCTCAGAGTTGCAGTATATGGTACTTCGATTGAATAATTAATGTACATAATTACCTTCTCTCAAAATTGTCTAAGCTTCTAAACCACTTTGGGAGTTAGTAATGAAAAATCACACAATACATCAATAAATCTGGTCGGTTTCTCTTGCCAGGTAAATTAGAGCCTTATCTTTTAATCTACGCTCAAAAGTTATCAGAGCAAGGTTATACGAATTTATCTGTTAGAGGTTACATTGATTCCGTCTCACATTTTGGTACATGGCTAACTATGAATAAAGTTCCAATAGAGAATATTGATGTGAAAATTGTGGAGCAGTTTGCTAAACATCGTTGTCGTTGTCCTGGAGGACGAAGAAAAATATTATTGTCAAAAAAATATGTTAATCGTGTTAGAAAATTTATTGATTTTCTTTGTAAACATGGTGTTGTTTATGAAATGTTAAATAAGTCATTATTGGTGCCAAACGCTAATTTTCAAGAGTTTTTACAGCAGCGAGGGTTATCATCAATAACGGTTAAACATTATTCTGATTCTATCAATGTTATCTTGCCCTTATTGGGGCAAGAACCCAAAAATTATGATGCGAAGGTCATAAAACAAACCATATTGAAGCTTTCTAAACAGTATTCTCTAGCAAGACTTAAAAGTTTAACAACAGCATTGCGAAGTTATTTGCGATTCTTAGCTGTTAAAAAACAGTGTTTGCCAGATTTAGACAGAGCTGTGCCTACTGTGGCTAATTGGTCACTTTCCTCAATCCCTAAATATATTGTTGCAGAGGAAATTGAACAAGTTATAAATTCTTGTGATATACAAACTCCAAAAGGATTACGTGATCGCGCAATTATTCTATTGTTGTCGCGTATTGGGTTGCGAGCAGGAGACATTGTTGATATGAAGTTAGATCATATCGATTGGCATAATGGCTCTGTGCGCCTTGTGGGTAAGATGAATAGAGAAGATTGTCTCCCTTTATCACAGGATGTAGGTGATGCCATCCTCGATTATATTGAAAATGCACGGCCACCTGAAAAAATAGCAGAGGTATTTCTCTGTCTCAATGCCCCGCATAGACCATTTAGTTCATCGGTTGCCGTTTCATCGCTTGTTGCCAGCGCCATAAAACGCTCTGGTATCCCAACTCCTGCTTCATGTGGTGCTCATCTGCTACGCCACTCTGCCGCCACTCAAATGTTGCGAGCTGGTGCTACTTTAGAAACGGTATCATCAATTCTTCGTCACCGCTCCCTTGATATGACGGCATATTATGCAAAAGTTGACATCCCCATGTTGAAAACGATTGTGCAACCTTGGCCAGCGAGGGTAACACCATGATAAAAGATGAAGTTAATTCCTTTGTAGAAATGCAACAGGCGATGGGGTTCAAATTTAGGGTGCAGAACACCTTATTACAGCACTTCGCCCGATTTGCAGAGCAAAAAGGTGAAACCATCGTTCGTACTGAATCGGTTATTAAGTGGGCAGGGATGGCGCCTTCAGTTGTTCAAAAAAGAAACCGTTTGCTCACGGTACGTCGGTTTGCTCTTGCTGTGCAATCTGAAAATGATCAATACGAGATCCCTCCAGCAGATGTTTTTGGACATGAATGTGCAAAGCGTAAAATTAGACATCTATTTTCTTCTGAAGATATTAGAGGATTGCTCGTTGCAGCATCACAACTAAAGCCAAAAGGGACGATCAGACCAATAACCTACACGACTTTATTTGCATTACTTTCATCGACGGGATTACGAAGTTGTGAAGCAATCAGGTTAAATATCGATGATCTAACTATTGATGGCTTAATGATCAGAGCCACTAAATTTAGAAAAGATCGTTTGGTTCCGATACATTCTTCTACACGTCAAGCGCTTAAGGAATATTTGAACAAACGAAAACAGTGTAGTGCGTTGGAATCTGCATTTTTTGTTTCAAATAATGGATCGAGGTTGACCTACTCAACGATTATAAGCATTTACCTACAGTTGATGAGACACATCGGTTTGCGTACTAAAATCGGTATCCCTGGGCCATGCCTACATGATTTACGTCATAGCTTTGCAGTAAGATCATTAGAGCAATGCGGTGGAACACGGATTGAGATCTCTCGGCAAATTACAGCATTAAGTACTTACATGGGGCATGCACATGTATCAGATACTTATTGGTACTTACAGTCGACCCCTTACTGATGGCTCAAATATCAGCCGCGCAGGAAAACTGTTTTCTGAGGGAAGTAAAATGACAAACCTAGCACAATTTCTTAGTGCATATTTGCGAGAATATTTGCCTATGGAGCGACGAGCCAGTTTAAATACCAGTGAAACCTATGCTTATACATTCCAACTTCTTGTGAATTATGCTGCGAAACATTTTAGTATTTCGCCATCACAACTCACACTGGATCAATTAAATGTAGACCTCATTGTAAATTTTTTGAACTTTCTGGAAACTGAACGAGGAAATACGGCCCGTACACGCAATGCGCGATGT
Source organism: Pseudoalteromonas sp. NBT06-2 (assembly GCF_002276045.1). Classification (GTDB taxonomy): domain Bacteria; phylum Pseudomonadota; class Gammaproteobacteria; order Enterobacterales; family Alteromonadaceae; genus Pseudoalteromonas. The sequence goes on from NZ_NQMR01000009.1 coordinate 20,216, forward strand.
GCTGCGATTAAGGCATTCTTCAAATACCTTGAATATCGTAATGTAGCCGCTTTAGAGCAGTGCCGACAAATAAGTGCAATACCAGCCAAAAAAGCTGATGATAGGTTGGTTAATTTTCTAACAGCAGCAGAAATGCAGGTTTTACTGGATATACCAGACATCCATACTTCATCAGGTATACGCGATAGAGCAATGATATATCTTTGCTTTGCTGCAGGATTACGAGTATCAGAGCTTATTGGCATTCGCCTAAGTCAACTTGAATTGGACTCACAAACCACTATTCATGTTATTGGAAAAGGGCGTAAAGAACGGATCTTGCCATTATGGAAAGAAACAGTCGAAACGTTAAAAGCATGGATTGCTATCAGGCCAGATAATTCAACAACGCCTGAAGTATTTCTAAATAGCCAAGGAAGAGCAATGACACGTTCAGGATTTAGGTATATCTTGTCAAAGCATGCGAACAATGCAGTAGAGAAGCTACCATCATTGGCAAAAAAAGAATATCTCCCCATGTGTTGCGGCACAGTTGTGCAATGCAGACACTAAAAGCAACGCACGATATCCGAAAAGTTTCATTGTGGTTAGGTCATGCCGACTTAAGAAGTACTGAAATTTATTTAAGAGCTGATCCTGAAGAATCGCTATTGTCGGTGATCCCACCAAGCATTAGAAAAGGGAAATTCAAGGCACCTGATGAGCTAATGGCAATGTTACAAACAAAGAAATAATATCCTGATATTATGTACTGTGATCTGAGCTAAAGTGAAAGTAATAATGGTCATTTAGCAACAATTACTGCACATAACTGATCACTCTACATAATTACGAAAATCAACAAAATCCCGATGAAGATAAACCTCTGAAGGGTCAACAAACATCTTCAAAAAACTAATGCTCGTAACAATTGGCTTAGATAGGTGGCGGAAGTTGTACTTGGCAAGCAAACGTTAGCCTTACCCATGGTTAGCGTTATTGAGCCTTGCGCTTCAAGGATTTCCACTTGTTGAGTTATTTTGGCGCGAACAAAGTTACCTGACGTCAAGTGTATTAGTTCCGATTAGATCGTACATCTCACCTTGAAAAGTTGAGAGTTACCCGTTTTTATTAAGGTGTCGAATCTTAATTTTAAAAACGAAAAAAGGTAACTCTCACGTTGCATACTAACAACCCAATCATTAAACACAAAGCTGGTTTATTAAACTTAGCTGAAGAATTAAACAATGTTTCAAGAGCCTGTAAAGTCATGGGCGTATCACGAGACACATTTTATCGTTATCAAGAGCTGGTCGAAGAAGGCGGTATTGATGCACTGATAGAAAAGAATCGACGAACCCCAAATATCAAAAACCGCGTTGACGAAGAAACTGAAAAAGCTGTTTTAGCTTATGCTATAGAACAACCAGCCCACGGCCAGCATAGAACAAGCAATGAGCTGCGCAAACAAGGTATCTTTGTCTCAGGTAGTGGCGTTCGCTCGATTTGGCTACGTAATAACTTAGAAAACTTTAAGAAACGGCTTAAAGCTTTGGAAGATAAATTTGCCAATGAGGGGCTAATTCTTACAGATGCACAAGTTGCTGCACTTGAGAAGAAAAAGCATGATGATGAAGCTTGTGGCGAAATCGAAACAGCCCATCCTGGCTACCTTGGATCGCAAGATACCTTCTACGTTGGTAATTTAAAGGGTGTTGGCCGTATCTACCAACAAACCTTTGTCGATACCTACAGCAAAATAGCTTTTGCCAAGCTCTACGTTACCAAAACACCAATCACTGCTGCTGATATGCTCAATGATAAAGTTCTGCCTTATTTCGAGGCTCACGACCTCCCAATGTTACGCATACTAACCGACAGAGGTACTGAATATTGTGGCCGTGTTGAGCACCATGATTATCAGCTATATCTGGCGATTAATGATATTGACCATACGAAAACAAAAGCGATGTCACCACAAACGAATGGGATCTGTGAACGGTTTCACAAAACTATATTGAACGAGTTTTATCAGATCACATTCAGGAAAAAAATCTACTCAACAATGGAGAAATTGCAAAAAGATCTAGACGAATGGATGGATTACTATAACAATGAACGAACTCATCAAGGTAAAAAGTGCTGTGGAAGAACACCATTAGAAACTTTACTTGATGGAAAATCGATATGGGCTGAAAAGAATTTAGCTCAAATCTAAGCTGACAAGACACCCTAAAAATTGGGTAACTGTAAGATCAGGTCTGAGCTACTACACGTCAAGCCAAGTTTCTTTTTAACTGCATAAAAGCTCGATGTTGATAACTGCTGTTGTTGGCAAGAGTCAATGATGGTTAAGTCACTGGTTTGTTGATCATCAATGATGTTTTGCCATTGTTCTTGGCTACGCGTAATTCTCATGTTTATCTCCTAAATTAAGTCTGGGGATAACATACCGGAGATCAAACGCTAACAGCAGGTGCCGTTAGCTATACGCTTACGTTCTATTCTAGTAGTTATTCATAGGTTGGACATTAAGAGATAATTGGATTCAAGCCGAATTTTAATCGGCCTTTTTCCTTATCTCTTTTCGGCTGTGTTGTAGTTAAGTGTGGGTAAGCGAGAATTCATTTTATAAAGCCTCTTTTATCCATGTTTGATCTGAGTATTCTTTGTTATCTTCCATAAACCTAAACCAACTCAAATAATTCTCAATATAATCAGTACCTATGCCGTTAAAACGTTTCAGCCAACCTTTCCAACGCTTCATGTAATTATTTAGCGTTTGAACATGGTAAATACCGTCAATAACATGTTGATTATCAAGCCCTATTAATCGCTTATGATCAATGTCTAATTCTTCGGCAATACCTTTGTATGAAATATTACCATCGGTGCAAAGCACTGAGCCTGATGATAAAAGAGGCTTTAATTGAGCTTGAATGTTTTTCTTAGTATTACGCTCTAAAACCTTGTGTGATACAACACCACTGCGATCTAGCGCAATAAAGATAGGCACGAGTTTAATCCTTCCTCCACCTCGTTTACGCGATTTACGCTCGATTTTTCTTTTGCCTTTAAACGATTCAGGCAAAAAAGTTTCATCTGCTTCAATAATTCCTTTTAACTCTGACGGATTAAAACTGGCAGGTGCTTTTATGAACATATGTCGCCAACGAAATGACGTTCTAAGCGTTATATTCAAGGCTTTAGCCGACTTTCTAAGTGACACGCCATTCCACATCAATTTTGTGTATTCGATCCACTTATCAGCTTTTCTCATGCGATAAAGTGGCGAGTCTGCTAACGCATTAAAGGTTTTACAACACGATTTGCACTTAAAACGTTGAATTCCTTGTTTGTTATACCCCAACGATTTAATTCATGCGAATCACAATGAATACAATGAGAAATTGTTTCTTCATGGTCAGCAATAGATTGACCTACTTGGTTATTGGAGATATTTGATTCAACTTCATGGCGAAGTTTTTTTAGTTGAGAGTAGTTTAAGTGGGTAACGTGATGTAGTATATTTTGAAACTGCTTGGAAGCCATGTTGCACCTACCATTGTTGGGTTTCAGTACATTAAGTATAGTTCACCAACACCGAAATACAACACAGCCCTCTTTTCGGGTTCGCTCTTTGAGCATATTTTGACAAAAAATTGATAGTTTTTTGCCATGTTCGTTTCAATGTCGATATCACGCCTTGTGTTATCGACTCCATTAATTGATAAAACCAACCTTGAGTGTTTTTTGCTACCATAAATGTTGATAACTCAATACCTGCAAGCTGCTGAACGCTCATGCCTACTCGTCGCTTTACTAACAACGCCAATAAACTTGCCCACACCAAACCTTCCATCATAGTCGCGCTTCTGGTGTTGAATTTTTGAAGGTTACAATATGATTTCCATTCCTTAAACAGTAACTCTATTTGCCACCGTAGACTGTAGAGCTTTATTACCGCTTCAGCGCTAAATTTTTCTCGACTTAAATTGGTTGCCCAATAAGTCGGCTCACTTTTTCCTTTAGGCCAACTAGCAATCAACCGATAATTCGTTTTACCTTCCACATCCATATCGACAATAACACTACGGCGAATATGCTTTTTAACGTCTTTTTGTTTCTTCTGTGAAAACCTTTTTAATGCTTTACCGTGGCGATTATAGGCGGAAACAACGACTGGATTAACAGTCGTTCTCACACGGACAATATAGAAACCTCCTGCGATATCGATTGATTCTAAATACGATAACTTGAAGTATCCTCTATCCGCTAGAAACAATGTCTCGACTAACGATTGAGCATCGGGTAAAAAATCATATTCAGCTTGGCTATCTGGACTCACTGATATTTCTTCTGGGTAACCTTTAAGTACATCCCAACTCACATGCACTTCTATTGCCACAGGGCTTATTTTAGTAAAGCGGCCTTTAAAGGTCTCTTTTAAACTATCATGCACTGCGAACGAACTTCCATCTTGCAACACAATGCGTTTAAAGTCGGACAGTGTGGTGTCTGTACCGAGTATTTGTTGTTGCCATTCACTTAACGCCACATCGACCAGTGATTTCATCAATAAGCTAAACTCAGGTTTACTCAACTGATTGTGAAATGGCTTATATTGAACATCTGTTTCCGTCAATTTTACAAAATAACGGTGTAAATCTGTCACGGTGCTTACAGATTTATCACCTAAAGCGGTTATTAACGACATGACTAATTCGAAGGGCTTTATTATGCGCTTACGGCTACAAAAACGGCTTGTTTTACCTATTTCGTTAATATTAAAATCGTTAAGCACTTTCGTTATTTTGTTTGACTCAGTATTATGTTTATTCATGCTCTGCTTTTGGGGTAGATAGTGGTTTGGCGATTACTATCAGATCAAATTCAGAGCATGAATTCAATTGTTTTATTCCTTAAGATCCAACCTATGAGTAGTTATTAAATATATCTTATTTTTTTCTTTGATGTGTGGGTGTGGGTTAAAATCCACATACATATCTTGATTTTCAACTAAATCCCTGAATAAATGGCGTGGATCAAAATCCACTTACCATTAAATTATTTAGGACATTATAAATGAAGTATTTACAAGTAACTATTTTAATCGCTGTTATTGGCTTTAGTAGCCCTACCTTCGCTACTGGAAGTAAAAGAGTTCCACCATTAGCTATAGAAAGTACAGAGCAAAGCTTAATAGAAATTATGATTGATGTTTTCACTTTTAAATAAACTATTTATTTAAGATAGTTAATTTCTCACAAAGAACACAAGTGGATTGCAATCCACCTGCGTTCTTGTTTGATGAGTAGTACGCAACATGAAATGCGAGATCTAGCTTGAACTGAAATAGTTAAAGATAATACCTCCGAAGTTAAAGTAGGTTTTTTATTAGATGTTGCCTATAGTTCAATAACATAGTTTCGCGCACTTTTTCAGTCTCTCGTTGTACACCATGAGCAATAAAAGGAGGGAGGCATTCCCATCCAATAAATCCAAAAACATCATGATATAAACCGTCTATCTTTCGCTTATAATAATCACGCTCGTCTTCATTTTCAGCACCACCAGTCGTAATGGAGTACATTACTTTTTTCTTTCCTAACCTACTTTTTTCACCATATGCAAATCCAGATGTTAAGACACGATCTATCCACCCCTTTAAAATTGCAGGAAAAGACCACCACCACAATGGGAACTGTAATATTAATACATCTGCACTATCTAACTTAGATTGCTCAATTTTGATACTAGTTTCAAAATCATCATTTTCTATTGCCCACCGTTGAGCAGCAGCTAGCTGAAAGGTACCATCTACAGGGAAGTTTGGTGAGTCTTTTTTCCCTGCGACCGCAGAAAAATTGATATGGTATAAATCACTTTCTCCTATTGATATTTCATTAGCTTCAAAGGTCTGCACAGCAGTTTGGTGCAGCGCATGGTTAAACGAATTATTTTCTGGGTGAGCTATAATCAAATGGACTTTCATTATCTATTTACTCCTTTAACATCTATTAAAAATTCTTTCACTAAACTGAATAACATCACTAATTCATCGTGTTTTCCTATGGTTACTCGCAGAAAACCTACTCCATGTTCATCAACAAAAAACTTTGTAAAGATGCCCTTAGCAGATAAAAACTTATATAGTGTTTCCATATTAGTTAAAAATCGAATCAAAACAAAGTTGGTTTTTGACTCAACATACTCCCCTCTTAGCTGCTCAACGCATTCATAAATAAATTTTTTCTCTTGTTCTGCGTGTAAAAAACTCGTTTTTATGTGTTCAAAATCATCTATTGCCGTACTGGCCGCTATTTGAGAAACTGTATTCGTATTATAGGGAGCTCTATACTGTTCTATATTTTTGATAACTGTTTCACCTGCAATGCAATAACCGATTCTAAGTGCAGCTAAACCGTATATTTTAGAAAAGGTTCGTGTGAAAATCACATTATTAAGCAAGTCTGTAATTCTACATATATGATTGGAGCTATCCAATATTGCGTATTCAATATATGCCTCATCAATTACAACAATAATATTTTTTGGCAGTTCAGCTAACCATGCTTCAATTTCTTCTATTGCTATAAATGAGCCCGTAGGATTATTAGGATTAGCAAGAAAAATTATGGATGTTTTATCAGTAATTCTCTGACTAATTTGACTTAAATTAATTTTAAAGTTATTTAACGGAGATTTGACAACTTTTGCACCAGCAAGTTTAGCTGCAAAGTCAAAGCCTTCGAAAGATGAATGAGGTATTATAATTTCTGATGTTGGAGAACTGTAATACCTAGCTATCATAAATAGTAATTCGTCAGAGCCGTTACCGAACATTACTTGATCAGGACTAACACCATTTCTTTGGCTTATCTTATCAATTAAGTTCAACGGCCTTGAGTTTGGGTATTGGTGTATTTTTAGACTTTGCTTAATCGAGTTATGGACTAGGTAACTACACCCCAGAGCATTCTCATTTTTATCTAACTGAATAATTTTGTTTGTTTGATTCATAATATAGTTAATATTCTCCAATTTTTTACTTGAGTTTATCGGAAGTAAATCTCCCAACGATTTGGGTTAATAATGTGTCACGAGACACTGAAAATGAACAAATAAAAACTTCTTCTTTAAACCCAAAAATGTTTAATCTCATAGTGATACTTCTATTTTTATACGAAAAGCCAATGATTTCTGAATCACTAAAGTCAAGGTATTTATTTACATACGGAAACACTGCTTTGAATAAGCTTTCCTTAGCTGAAAAACATATACTTATTAGCCGACTTAAACTTAAGTTGCATTTTGACAAAAACATTCGCTCCCTCTCATTAAGCACAATGTGTTTTATTTCCATTGCAACTTTTGGTTCCAACCAAACTTCAACGTCTACTCCTAAATAGTCATTGTCAACTTTAAGGGATGCCATACACACAATTTGGCTATCCGTATGAGAAATTGAAGCTACAACCCCCTCTGGCCAGATAGGATTGCGATAGCTGCCAATTGGAATTTCAAGGTTATCATAACCAATCTCCGCCAAAACACGCATTGCACCATAGCGTCCAGCTAAAAATTCTGCTTGTCTTTTTATTACAGAACCTTCTATAACGCTTGGTAACGAAATACCATACTGCGTGAATAATTGCAGCTCATACTGAGCACAATCAAACACGCCATAAAAGATCGAAATTTTTGCATCAAGATCAAAAAGTAAAGTCTCTTGCAAAATAAAAGGTTCACAGCATGCAATCTCATCCGCTTTATTATTTAGCATCTTTTTCATACCTGTGAAGTATTAAAAGCAATCACACCACTGAACTCGCCAAATATAAATTTGGGAGTTCAAATACTTGTTTACTAATAATTGAATTTATTGCGTCTAAAACAGATGCTCGTTCACTTTCCACAAAAAAGTGTCCACCTTCGATGTTAAGAACTGTTACACCAAGATGAGTCAGTTCACCCCAAGCCTCAAGAGAGTCCTTAGGAACACCGATGTCGTCTATGCCTCCTAGCACAGTTATAGGGCATGTAAGTAAATATTTTTTCGTCCTATAATTTTCCGCTATTTTGAAATCAGCTCTTAATAGTGGAAGCAGCAATTCAATTAATTCATCGTTTTGAAGAATTTCTTCTGGTGTGCCACTGAGCTTACGTAGTTCAATTACAAACTCTTTTAATGGTAAATTATGAATGTGGCGCTTATTACTTGCTAAATGTGGTGCTCTACTACCAGATGCAATAAAATGCATCGGCATTGGATAACCTAGTTTTTGTAGCTGTACCGTGAACTCATAACCCACCCGACTTCCCAAGCTATGTCCAAATAAAAAATATGGGATATGCGTTAGATCAGATGCATACTTGAGGAGCTCACCAACCAATTCCTGCATGTTATCAATAGGTTCTTCAAGGATTCTATTTGCTCGACCAGGAGGTTGAATTGATATGATTTCTATATCATCTGAGATATTATTGTGCCACTCTTGATATGTTGAAGCATTGCCTGCGGCATAGGGAAAACATATAAGTCTAGCTTTAGGGTTTTGTTTAGGTTTTTGTATAACAAACCATTTGTTTTTTTTCAAAACGCGTCCTTTTATTTTATTAGAGCACTAAAATTCAATTACTATAATAGTATTACGTTGGATTGAAAAACGTTATAACATTCTACTAATAATATATTCCCCAACTTGACTGGTTGTGTGTTTTCCATCCAAATCGGGTGTGGTAATATCCTGTGAAATACTTTGTTTTATAGCATATAGTAGCTGTTCACATTCATCTAACAAACCAACGTGTTTGAACAACATAGCTAATGTAGCGAAAGCAGCCAAAGGATTAGCTCGTTCCATTCCTACTATATCTGGTGCAGAACCATGCACCGGTTCAAACAACCCAATTCCATTACCATTCACATTTGCACTTGAAAGTAAACCGAGACCACCAACAAGACCAGCCCCTAAGTCGCTCAAAATATCGCCAAATAAATTAGACGTAACAACCACGTCAAAACGCTCAGGTTGCGCGACCATAATTGCGCAAGCAACATCAACATGTTGATACTCACCCACTATATTAGGGTATCCTTTTGATATTTCGTCGAAAACAGATAGCCATAATTGCCCTCCGTTTGGTATTGCATTATGTTTGTCCACTAACGTTACTTTTTGGCGATTATTTTTTACTGCATATTCAAATGCATACTCTACAATTCGGCGAACCCCTGCTCGAGTATGAATGCGTTCATCTATAGCCACTTCATCAATTTGACCAGCCTTAAACCTCCCTCCCAGACCTCGGTACAGGTCTTCAGTATTTTCACGAACAATAACAATATCGATATTGTTCGCAATTTCTGGACGCAAAGGACTGTGGTTAACATCCAGCAGCTGTATAGGGCGAACATTAGCGAACAGATCTAAATCAAATCGCATCTTGAGTAAAATATCTTTACCATGTTCCATTTTGGGTAATCTGGGATCACCAAGAGCACCAAAGTATATTGCGTCAAATGTTCTTAGCTCTTCTAATTGTTGATCACTAATTCCTTGCTTATGCTGCAACCAATAATCTGCATCATAGTTGAATATTTGATAACTGACGCCTAACGCGTCCATTAATTTACATCCTTCGGCAACTACTTCTTTTCCAATTCCATCACCAGGAATAACCGCTATTTTTTTCATACTGACCTTATAAACCTATATAGAATGAGAGTAAAATAGTATGGAAACCACTTACTCTTGCAACAAAACAATTATTAACTGTAAGCTTGTTTTAACTCATTAAAACCACAAACAAAACCAGTAATAGCTGACGCTGCGACCGTAAATGGTGAAGCTAAGTACACCTTTCCAGGTCCTGAACGACCAGGGAAATTTCGATTAATTGCGCTAATGGATACCTGACCTTTATGATCCGAGACTCCCGACCCCGCGTTAATACATGCTCCACAAGATGGCTCAATGGTCATAACGCCAACCTTACTAAATAAATCTAGATACCCTTTTGTCGCAGCATATTTTTTCACCTTTTGGCTACCAAACTGGATATAACATTTAACATTACCGTTAACTTTTATTTCTTTGTCTTGACAGAATTGAAACACTTCAGCGTACATATCCATATCTTCCTCTTTACCTCCTGTACATGATCCACCGTATGCAATATCTACATTGATTTCACCGTGTTCCTCACGAATTTTGCTAAGAGCAACTCCATTACGAGGATCTCCAGGAAGTGCAATTGTCGGTTCTATTTCGCAGAGATTTATTTCAATTTGATGTACAAATTCTGCATCACTATCACTACAAATTAATTGACTTTCATCGAAGCTATCTAAAGGCGCTCGTTGTTTGAGATATGCTAATGTAATTTCATCCGCTTCAACTATTCCAGTCATAGCGCCAGCTTCCACTGCCATGTTGGTTAGCGTAGCTCTCTCATCAATATTGAAGCTTTTTAACCCTTCTCCGGTATACTCCATCACTTGCCCAATAGCTTTTCCTTGTTTGAAATAATCGTCAGACATTATCTCTAAAATCACATCTTTTGCAGACACTCCTGAGCGTAATTTTCCCGTCACTACAATTTTAATTGTCGATGGCACTCTTAATTGCACATCTTTTGTCAAAAATGCATTAGCCATATCAGTCGAACCGACACCAAAGGCAAATGCACCTATTGCTCCAGCCGTACAGGTATGACTATCAGTCCCTATAATTAACTGCCCTGGTAAAGCAATATCTTCAAGTACAGCGTTGTGACAAATAGCTAAACTGCCACTTTGTGGTAATTCGTCATACAAGGTTATCCCCTGTTCTTCACAAAACTCTTTTTGTTTAACAGCAAGGTTTGCAGCCAGTGGAATAAGGTGAGACTTTTCCGCTGACTTTGATAAAACTTCTCCCACAAATGTAAGGTGATCACGAAATGCAAAAATACTTTCGCGCTCTGTAACCTTAGCGTCCTTACCAAAGTTTGAATAAAACAAGTTTGCTAACATCGCCGTTACATAGTCATGTGAAAAGCGTACATCTACTTCACAAAATGCTGCATCACCTGGTTTGACTGATCCCATTCCTTGCGTTGTTTCAAGGTTGACACTGTTTTTAACTATGATTTTCTCAGCAATGGTCATGCCACGCTTTGGCGTGTTAATTTGAGGCAGAGACAATTCACCATGTAAACGTGCTAAGTTGTATTTAAACAATCCCCCCATTTCAATAATTTTTGTACTTATTGGATCCAACCCTTTAGTAAATTCCTGAATACTGATCGACTCACCTTTCTCTATCTTTTCTAACAAGCTAAAATCAGTGCTTGTTAATAAACCAATATTACGACAGTTCTGAGCATAAATTTTTTCAAAACTCTTCGCTATTATTAGTTTAACTCCAGCCATTTTTTCAGAGTAAGGCGCTGTTTCTCTTGATGAGCCACACCCTTTGGACAAACCACTCACTAATACATCAACCTTGGCTGACTTTATTGTATCTTTTTGAATCACACCATTACGCAAACCTACTAGGCAATAATCACCTAGTGTCTCGTCGTACCAAAAACAAGTCCAACCAGGCGTTATCTCATCTGTTGATATGCTATTAATCAGCTCATGCTGATTTCCACTATCTAGTGTGTTCCCATTTAGTTGTTTAATTAATTCCTCACTGTCTTCAGTAAGGAATAAAAAGCGATTTTCAAATTTAAGGTTTTGTTTTTTTGACATTATATAGTTCTTCTAAGAAACGTTTACGTTGCGAGCTAAAAAATCAAAGATATCTTTATCTTCAAGAGCTTGTCTCTTTGACTTAGCATGTAAGAGTATAGAGGCACTAGTGTCCTCGTTCATATGTAAATTATTTTTATTCATCCAAAATTGGACATTTGACCGTCCACTCGTTTTATTAATTCTCACATTTTGCTCCAAACCAAATTCAGACGCAGGAACAGATGAATAAACTAGATCGGCAAGTTTATTACTGCCTCTTTCGTATGATTTAAGTATTGCTGAGGCATGTACTCCAGACGCGGTAGTAAATACTGTTGTACCTAATAAAGGGTAATTTTCATCAATTTTTCTACTAAACCAAGATGAGCACTTCTCTATGAAAGGAACAAGGCTTTTTGATGTTTCACAAAATTCACTTTCTAATAGCCTGTTCAAAACAAGCAATTCAATCGCAGTATTTCCTGCTCGCTCACCTATTCCTAACACAGTACCATGAACGCCATCGCATCCTGACATCCATGCCTGCATTCCATTGGTCAGGCTATATCCTCGGTCATTGTGCCCATGCCACTCAAGCTTTACTTCCCCTTTGGCAAATCCTGGCAGGTTTCTTACAAAGCTTACAATATTATCTACCCCACTTAAGGCTGATTGACCAACAGTGTCACATAACGTAAAACGCTTACAGCCAAGTTCTTTAACTGATTCGAGCAAAGCTTTTATATTTTCAGGCTTGCTTCTGGTCGTGTCTTCTGTCACAAAGTTAACATCTAATCCTTCGTTCAACGCAAAAGACACAGCCTCCCGAGATTGTTCCATGATGAAATAGTCGCACCAATTTTCAACCACTCTTCTTATAGGGCTTATTCCAATAAATGTTGTAACCCCAAGAGCTACCCCTGATTTATCTTGAATCTGTGCAACCGGGGCAATATCTGATGTTAACGTCCGTGCCGCACAATAAGGTTCAATTTTAAAACCTTCACGTTTAATAAATCGACACATTTCTAGAGTATCTTGATAAGCTTGTTCACCTGATGCTGGAAAACCTAAACACACCCTCGAAATACCAATTTTTTCTAATCCTTCAATAAACTCTAACTTTTGACCTATTTCTGGATCTGTTACTGACGGATCTTGTAAGCCATCACGTAAACTTTCATCACAAATGTAGTGTTCGTCTTTATTAATTCCTTGAGGTTTATTCCAACAAAATAGTGAATTTTCTACTTCCTGCTCCCAATTCAATTCTAACTTCGAAGCCATTTTCTTATCCGCGAATTTATCCATTTGATATCCCTAATTTTGTAACCGAATTGTGTCATCGACTGTAATAGTCCGCTCATTAAAAAGCTCTTTACTTGAAAACATTTTGAGTGCTTCATAGTCAAGCTCAGTGCATAATCCCTGTTCAAATTTTATAATCCTGTCTGCGGCGTCAAAATATGCATCATCATGCGTTATTGCGATGACCGTTTTTTTTCTTGCTTTAAGCTCAGGTAAAATTTCTCGATAAAATAGTTCTCTAAAATATGGATCTTGTTCCGCAGCCCATTCATCAAATATAAAGATAGGGGCATCGCTTATATATGATTGTATAAGTGCCAGTCTTTTTTCTTGGCCAGATGAAACATCCGTGCTTGATAATTTCCCGTTGTTAACAGAAATCCGACTAGAAAGATTAAATCTTTTAAGGTAGCTTAAAACGAGTTCATCGTCTGCCAACTTACCTTCGTGATCCAGCACTTGCTCAAATAGGTGACAATCAGAAAATACAGCTGTGAAGTGACTTCTGTACCAATCTAAATTATCTTCAGAAACTATTTGTCCGTCTAAAGAGACCACACCTTCTTTCTTACCGTATAATGTAAGTAGGTTTTTTATAAATGTAGTTTTACCGCTACCATTACCTCCAACGATAAATAAAACCTCAGACTGTTTTATATTGAAATCTATCGGCCCTATTGCGAAATTACTTTCAGATTCATCATCTTGGTAATTATAAGTAAGTCCTTTTATATCTATATTGCAAAAACTTTTCGGACGGATAAATTGGTTATCAATTTCACTTGGTGCCTGTCTGTTTTTATTAAGCCCCAAGTTATCTACTTTCTTCATTCCAATTACAGCTCGTGCAATTGCTTGATTTGCGTTCATCAAAAAACCTATGGAGCCAGAGATATAAACCAATATAAAAATAAAAGAAGCTAAAATACCAGCACCTACTGGAAAATATAACTTTGAAACTACGACCAAAACAGCCAAGGCAAAAAACAAGATTAAATTGGTCCAATTAACACTTATATTCCAATATAGCTGAGCCTCATTTTCTTTTTTGCGTGCATTATCTATTTCGGTATTTAAACGTTGGTTAAGAAAAAAATTCCTTTGATGTGCACTTAAATTGAATTCTTTGCTGCCTTCAACTAACGACCTAAAACTTTTAAACAAGACATCTTCCATCTCACGAGACTCTTGTGCAGATACCAACCCGTACTTCATAATTAAATAAGCAATACCAATCGCAAACCCTAAAATAAGAATGAGAACGGTAAAGAGTTCCGGAGAAAGAAACCCAAGGTATACTAAACAGACAACCACTGTCGCTAGGTTAAAAATTGCGACAGGAAACACAGCTAGCCCTTGTGAAATTTTGGTAATATCTGCTGTGAGTGCAACATAAATTTTATGTGCTCCAATTCTTTCGACTTCTTCATAAGATTTATCTAACATCCATGAAGAAATTGACGTTCTCAACGTCTTAACGATTCTGGAACTCAACAATGTCAACAAATGCTGAGCTATAACTCCTAGTACAAACAACCCAATCAATGCCATTAAAAATGGCAAAGCAACATCCGTAATATCTTTTACATCATTGTTAACACTATCATTTATTCGAATAATCAAATATAGACTAAATAAAGAGCTGCATGCCCCTATAAATGACGCTAATACAATCATCCTTTTATTTTTTAGTAAAAGCTCTCTAACCACCTTGTAACTCCTTTATATGTTCGTTGTACGCACCTTCGATATATGTACTAGTCTCATCGACTCTGTTTTTTTGCATAATTGATTGATGAGTACCTTTGACTTTAATAACCTTTATATTAGGCATAACAACTCGCCAGCCATCACTGTGACGCTTACCTGTTTGTGATTCACTTGCTTCAATAAATGTGGCCGCTATATCACTTCCACTAGGTTCATATGAAGCAAGGACCTGATAGTGACGATTAATGATTTCAAATCGAAACTTCAAATCTTCTAAAGTAAATGAATCAGGTAACGTACCTCGCTGCTTACCAATATCGAGTAAGTACTGCTGTTGTGCATCAAAAGAAAGGCCTTCAATATTTGCTAGGCTATCTAGTTCAAATAATCCCTCTTCTAAAGCTATATTATTGAGGATTTCCTGCTCATTCAGCTGATAGTTGTCATCAAATACCCAACCACTATCGACCAGCAATGTAGAAACAGTCTCTCCAAGATTATGCAGTTCAACGGCAATTTCGTAAGCCAACACCCCACCCAAGGACCAACCTGCAATAAAAAACTTCCCTGAGAGTTGTAATTGCTTAATAACATTAAGGTAATAACGCATGACTTCAGGCATAGTCGTAAAGTGACAATTTACAGCTTGTAACCCAACAACGGGTATACTTTCATTAAATGACTCAATAAAATCACCGTACGAAGCCGCATAGCCACCTAAGGGAGGTAACATGAATATAGGCGAAGTCATTTCTAGCCCTTTATTGAGCATAACAATCGTACCGTTATTAATCAGTTCACTATACACATCACTAAATTCTTTCTGACTTCCGTCCAATAAAAGTGAAATTTCTTTGATACTCGTTTTAGTGATAATTGATTTAAATTCTAGCTGTTTATTCCATAGCTTTTGAATTTGAAAATGCATATTTGCAAGTAATAATGAACTTCCACCCAAGTCAAAAAAATTAGCATTGGTACTGATGGTGTTTATGTCAATATTTAATAACTTGGACCAAATTTCCGCTAAAGACTGTTCCACGTCATTTTCTGGTGCAGTGATTTCGTCTTGTAACAAAGACATTTCTGGCTCTGGTAAGCGTTTTTTATCTACCTTGCCATTGGTTGTCAGCGGCCACGCTTCAATCAGCACAAATGCACTCGGCACCATATAATCAGGTAATG
>NZ_NQMR01000090.1 GCF_002276045.1 Pseudoalteromonas sp. NBT06-2
CATTGCGGAAAATCTCTTATGTAAATGGTATAACTGTGTAATCCTTCTTTAAATTATAATCACTTTTATTGTGCTTTAAAAATACTTTTGATTTGTGTGAATGATTGCTTTAGGATCTATTTGCCTTTGAATTATAACTTTGAATTCTGTGTATAAAACTCTAATTATTATTTTTCTACTTATCTCTTCTAATGGTGAAGCGATCGAAGTAAAAGATCTTTATCAATATAAAATCTTAATTAATGATAAAACACGAAGCTCGCGATTGATTGCTAGTAAAGAGGCTTTAAGTAAAGTTTTACTTAAAGTGAGCGGTAGAACAATAAATGCCAAGAGCACTGCAATTCGAAAAGCCAAACGAAACATTCCATCATATATGCTTAAATATGAGTATTTTGATGGCGATAACGAACAGCAGTTTTTAGTGGTACAATTCGAAGCGAGTAAAGTAAACAAACTATTAGAATATGATGAACTTCCTATTTGGGGCAATCGAAGACCTTTAGTCGCATTGTGGCTAGCGACTGAAGACGAACTTAGAAGAGAGCTAGTAACACAAGACAGTTACCCTCAATTAGAACAACTAATTACAGATAAAGCTTCTAGAAGAGGACTTCCTATTGTAATTCCTTTACTTGATTTAGAAGATAGACAACTGGTATCTGTAACTGATGTTTGGGCTAATTTTTCCTCTCCGATTGTATCAGCATCTCAAAGATATAACTCGGAAAGAATAGTCTCAGCACGTTTATATCAGGATATTGAAAATAATTTATGGAAACTTGATTGGCGCTTTAGTGATGAGGCTAAATTTACACTAAATGAACTCATTGGAGACAAGCAACAGATTGTTGGACAAATGATAGATGACATCGCTGATAAACTCGCTATCCAATATGCTGTAGAGGCTTTAAGTTTTAATGATAATGGTATTTACGATATTACTGTTACAGGACTTAACAATTTTAGTAGTGTAGAATTAGCTAAACGTCAATTGTTAAGCTTTTCAGTGGTAGAATCAGTTCTATTGAAGATTGTTAAAGATAATCAGTTTTATATGCAATTAAGACTTTCTGGTAGTCCATTGGATTTAGCTAAAGCGCTTGAATTAGATAATTCATTTGTCAGATTATTCGATCCCTTGGCTTCGGTGAAAGAAAACCCAAAAAATACTTATCGTTGGTTTGGTGTTAACTAATGACTAATGAACCCATGCAAATGGCACTACCTGTTACCTTACCTGATGATGAAACTTTCTCGAGTTATTTTGGTGGTGAAAACTCACAAGTTGTAATGCATTTACAATCAATTCTTGAAAGATCTAAACAAGGTAACAAATTTGAGTTTACCTATTTATGTGGCTTAGCAGAATCTGGTAAATCACATCTGTTATATGCAAGTTGTGTAAAAGCACAAGAACTTGGATTATCAACTATTCTGCTTTCTATAAGGGATATAGTAGACCTGTCACCAGATTTACTATTTGGGCTAGAGTCAATGGATGTTTTATGTATTGACGACTTACATCTTATTGCTGGTAATTCTAAATGGGAAAAAGCATTCTTCAATTTTTATAATCGATTTAATGAAGCTGGGAAGGTTTTAATTTTTGCAGCTGATCTGCTACCAGACATGCTTAATATAGAATTACCTGATTTAGAATCCCGCCTAAAATGGGGGACTACATTCCAAATAAGGTCTATGAGTGATGATGATAAAGCTGAGGCACTTGTTAAAAGAGCTAAAATGCGAGGTCTTGAGTTATCGCTAGAATGCGCTCGTTTTTTATTGACTAGATTAAGTCGAGATATGCGTGCTTTAGTTGAAGTTTTAAATAAATTAGATCATGCATCCATCGTGCAGCAGCGAAAAATTACCATTCCTTTCATAAAAACAACACTTAACTTATAGTTTTTACTCTCTTAGCTAGCATCTTCTTACTAATATCAGTTATTATATTGCCCTGAAAAAAATATCTGCCTCTTTAAAGAGATCAAAGTCTAATGAATTTAGAAAATATCTTATCTCAAGCGCTGAGTGCGGTTGAGAATGCAAGTGAAATTGCCCATTTAGAAAATGCGCGCGTTAATTACCTAGGTAAAAAAGGTGAAATTACCAGCTTACTTAAAAGTTTAGGTAAAATGGATCCTGCTGAACGTAAAAATGCTGGTCAAGTAATTAACCAAGCTAAACAAGAAGTTCAGGTAAAAATCAATGAAAAGCGTGAGCAATTAGTATCAACTGCTTTAGAAGCTAAATTAGCAGCAGAAACAATTGATGTTACACTGCCTGGGCGCACTATGCCAACTGCAGGCTTGCATCCAGTAACACGCACAATACAGCGTATAGAGAGCTTTTTTGGTGAACTTGGTTTTGAAGTAAAGTCAGGTCCTGAAATTGAAGATGATTTTCACAACTTTGATGCTTTAAATATTCCAGAGCATCATCCAGCCCGTGCAGATCATGATACGTTTTATTTTAACCCCAAATTAGTATTACGTACACAAACAAGTGGTGTTCAAATTCGTACAATGGAAAATGAAAAGCCACCGCTGCGTATCATTTCTCCAGGTAAAGTTTATCGTAATGATTATGATCAAACTCATACTCCTATGTTCCATCAAGTTGAAGGCTTGATGGTTGATACTGATGTCAGCTTTACTGAGCTAAAAGGGATCTTACATGATTTCTTACGTAACTTTTTTGAAGAAGACATGGAAATTCGTTTCAGACCTTCATACTTTCCATTCACTGAACCATCTGCAGAAGTTGACGTAATGGGCAAAAATGGTAAATGGTTAGAAGTATTGGGCTGTGGCATGGTTCATCCTAATGTATTACGTTCAGTTGGTATTGATCCAGAAAAATATACTGGTTTTGCTTTTGGTATGGGTGTAGAGCGTTTAACTATGCTGCGTTATGGCGTGAATGATTTACGTGCATTTTTTGAAAATGATTTGAAATTTTTGAATCAATTCCGTTAATAGATCTGCTACGAAGCGCTATTAAGAGCCACTTTGTGGCATATTATTGATTTCTGCTCATAGAATTTTTAGTTGAAAAATGTTTAATAAATAGCGAAGCTATAAAAAATAGCCTGCAGAACAGAAGTAACTGATTATACAAGTGTTTAAAGCAGGGTATTTTAAGAGAGAAAATAAATGAAATTTAGTGAAAAGTGGTTAAGAGAATGGGTTAATCCAAATATGGATACCAATGCTCTATCGGAACAACTATCAATGGCTGGTCTAGAAGTAGATGGTATCGATCCCGTAGCGGGTGATTTTACTGGCGTTGTTATTGGTGAAGTTATTTCTGCTGAGCAACACCCTGATGCAGACAAATTAAAAGTAACAAAAGTAAATGTAGGTGAAAATGAGCTGCTTGATATTGTTTGTGGAGCAGCAAACTGTCGTGTCGGTCTTAAAGTAGCAGTTGCAAAAGTTGGCGCAATACTTCCGGGTAACTTTAAGATCAAAAAAGCAAAGTTACGTGGTCAACCTTCAATGGGTATGTTATGTGCTTTTGAAGAGTTAGGCATGAGCGAAAGCTCTGATGGTATTCTTGAATTACCACAAAATGTCACTATCGGCCAAGATATTCGTGAATACTTTGATCTTGATGATAAAATCATTGATGTTGATTTAACTGCCAATAGAAGTGACTGTTTGGGTCTTAAAGGTATAGCACGTGAAGTGGGCGTTTTAAATAGTTTAGACGTTCAAGAACAGAACATTCAAGCTGTTGTACCAACGATTGATGACAAAATTGATATAGAACTTGTTAATTCTGATGCATGTCCACGTTACTTAGGTCGTGTAATTAAAAATGTTAATTTAGATGCACAAACACCATTATGGATGAGAGAGAAGCTTCGTAGAAGTGGTATACGTTCCATCGATGCAATTGTAGACATTACAAACTTCGTATTACTTGAATTGGGTCACCCAATGCATGCTTTCGATTTAACTTCTATTAAAGGTGGCATAAAAGTTCGTAGCGCCGAAAAAAATGAAGAGCTAGTATTACTTGATGGTAATACCGTTAAGCTAGATGCATCTACTCTTGTAATTGCCGATCACGAAAAACCGCTTGCTATCGCGGGTATTTTTGGTGGCGAAAAATCTGGTGTAACATCTACTACAAAAGATATCTTATTAGAAAGTGCATTCTTCAGTCCTTTAGCTATTGCTGGTCAAGCACGTAAGTATGGTTTACACACAGATGCTTCTCACCGTTATGAACGTGGCGTAGATCCTCAATTACAGCATGATGCAATGGAACGTGCCACAGCACTTTTATTAGAAATTGTAGGGGGTGCTGCAGGTCCGATTGTTGAAGCTTTAGCAAAAGACAAGTTACCAAAAGCTAAAACGGTTACATTACGTCAATCACGCTTAAATAAAGTAATTGGTCATGTTATTGCTGATGAAAAAGTAACTGATATATTAACGCGTTTAGGTTTAAAAGTAACTTTTGTAAACCAACATTGGCAAACTGATATTCCAAGCTATAGATTCGATATTAGTATTGAAGAAGACTTGATCGAAGAAGTTGCCCGCATATATGGATATAATAATATTCCTAATGTTGCACCAAAAGCAGCATTAAAAATGACAAGTCATAAAGAAACTGATTTAAGCATTAATAAAGTAAGAAATACTTTAGTGACTTTAGGTTACCAAGAAGCAATCACATATAGTTTTGTGGATCCAAAGGTGCAAAGTATTTTACACCCAAGTGCAGACCCTCTTGTACTACCACATCCAATTTCAATTGAAATGTCAGTTATGCGTGTCAGCATGCTAACAGGTTTATTATCATCTCAAGTTTATAACCAAAACCGACAACAAGCGCGTATTCGTTTATTTGAGCATGGTTTAAAGTTTATAAAAGATGAAAGTGCTGATAATGGCATTTTACAACTCCCTGTTATTAGTGGTGTAATATCTGGTTCAACAGTTGGTGAGCACTGGGACGTAGCAACACGTTCGGTTGATTTTTTCGATCTTAAAGGCGATGTAGAGTCATTATTAGTATTAACAGCTGATAAAGCATCCTTTGAAATTAAAGCTGAGCTTGTAGAAGGCTTACATCCAGGACAGTCTGCCGCGATTTACAGAGATGGAAAAAAAGTTGGATTTTTAGGTGCACTTCATCCACAAATTCAAACTAAAATAGATATCAATAATCAAACTTTTGTTTTTGAAATAGAAATGTTAGGGTTAGAAACACGAAAATTACCATCTGCAAAAGATATCTCTAAGTTCCCTGCGAACCGTCGAGATATCGCAATTGTGGTGAAAGAAGAGTTAAATTCAGGTGATATTCTAACAATGATAGAAAATGTTGGCGGAAATCAACTGGTTGAGCTAAACTTGTTTGATGTGTACAAGGGGAAAGGAATTGACCCGGGTTATAAGAGTCTTACAATTGCCCTAACACTACAAAATGTAGAACGGACTCTTGAAGAGAAAGATATCAACTTAGTTGTTGACCAAGTGGTGGCCTCATTGGCCGAAAAATTTAATGCTTCCTTGAGGGACTAAATATGGCGCTTACAAAAGCCGACATAGCAGAACACCTTTTTGTAAAATTGGGGATCAATAAAAAAGATGCCAAAGAAATAGTTGAAACTTTTTTTGAAAAAATTCGCTCTGCTCTTGAAAGCGGTGAACAAATTAAGCTTTCAGGTTTTGGTAACTTTGATCTTCGTGACAAAAGTGAACGACCTGGTAGAAACCCTAAAACGGGTGAGGATATTCCTATTGCGGCTCGTCGTGTTGTAACCTTCCGCCCTGGGCAAAAACTCAAAACAAGGGTCGAAGCTGGAACGAGTTATAAGTAGTTTACTCAGTTTCAAACAATAAAAAAGGTAGCTATTAGCTACCTTTTTTATTGTTAATTATTTAATGTATCTTAATTTCGGGTAATTAAGATTAGAAATCTCTAGGGGAAAAAAAAGTACCTCCTTCTACTTGCCGTTGTGTTTTATTTGCAAGCGATTTTAAACTATCTATCGATTTTCCCTGTGTTTCTAACATATGCTCTAATGGTGTAATTTCAATATTTTCAATACCAGATTCTTTTGAGATTAAAGCCCATATATACGCGTGTTTATATTTTTTTTGTTTGTAAAATATATTTACTAATGTTTTATATATTTCATTATTAGGTAAGGTGTTTTCAGGATTGAGTTCTAATGCTCGATAAAGTAGGTCTACCGTTTTTTCTAAATCAAATTTAATATAATAAGTGGCTAATAAAAATTGCATATGGCTATTTTTCATTGACTGAGAATCTTCTAAACTCAAGAATTTATTTAATGCAGATTCATCATTATTATGAGACCACTGATAATAAAGTAAGCCTGGATGTGAAGTGTTTTTTGTTTCACTAGTTAGACGTTCTATCTCTCTTAAACTCGTCATATACCCTTTAATACGAGAGTTCTTTTTTTCTTTTAATTTAACGTGTTCGATTTGAGATGCAAGGTAAATACATTTCGAATATTCTTCAAAATCTAATAACAAATTATATTTATTCTCATCAATAGGATTTTGTTTTTCTAAATGACGCTTAACAATGACTTCAGAACGAACCTTATTACAATGGCCATCAGAGTTTAGGTCATTACAAAATTTAGCATTTTGGTCACATACCTCACGCACCGTTATTTGTTCTTCACACCCAACTATAAATAATGGTATAAAAATTAATGCGTATTTTATTTTCATCCTAATTCCTTCATTTAGTTTATGTCTTAAGTTTAACGTAATCAAATCAATGATGACAGGACCAGTGATTCTCAGTAAGGTTAGTATTTTATTAAAATAAATTCATTTCTAGCAGATTTTTATTTATTCTATCTCAAAACCTTAAAATAAATTGTTTTTATTCTGTTTCAGGCTGGGGATATTTTAGACTTGCGCGCATCATATGAGTAATGTCTTTTTAAGGCTTATAACGATATTCCTGTGATGGCTCTGGGTTTGATAATAAGTTATCCAGTAAGTATTCCCATCAATCGAATAACAAGAAACGAACCGTCACTCGCAAATTTCCCCATAACTGTCTTTTAGAGCCATAGGAAATTTTACAGGTTTGGTATTTCTTATCCGTCAGCTCAAATATCTGATGAAAGTAAAACTTTACCTTTGATGAGTTTATATTCTAACCAGTTAACTTCTACCGTATTCTCTTTCCCATTAAGCATTCTTTTTATAAAGTATGCCTATGGCTGCTGCCGTTAGTAAATAACGTGTCGCGATATCACGGTCAACTGTGTATTCGACCCTTGTTATCTTCATATTGATAGCTAGGGATGTCTTGATAGGTCTCTATCCACGCCATCATGTAGGTGTGGTCGACGGGTTTTGCGACATAAAGGTAGTGCATAGTTTGTTTTAGCGTTTCTTCTATCATAGGTAGATGAGAAAACAGTCCATCACAGTAGATCATTAACCCTAATTTTGGATAGCGTTAGCTTCACAATATTGTTTTTTGTGTCGTCTTCGTTTTTTATTATTTCTGGCATCATTGGGATCAATTGGCGTTGTGATAGATACATGATGGCACCTTGTAATACGCTATGGATATAGCTTGTTTTCTAAGTGCTTTTGAAAAGCCAAAAATGAAGGGTATTGAAAGTATATGCAGTCAAAAGCAGTCATTATTATATCATGCTGAGAATAGGTAAATTTATTTTTATTTCTTGTGTCTGGTATTGCACTAGTACTGAGGAAAATGATTTTCTCAATGCTGTAAAGCTTAGATGCTTCTTAGCTTTAGTTTGTGTGCTTAAGTAATTGCCAAATAAAAATATTATTGATTTTATATTTGTTCTGATCATGAACAGAATTTGAGTTTTTAGACGCATTTCATGTTAGAAATACGTAATTACTTCAGACTCATTTCATATTGGACAAGGCTAAGACTAGAGAAAAAATGAATTTTAATTTATAATATGCGCGCCCACTAGGGCTATCCGTTCAAAATTTGTTTATATTAGGCAGAAAAAATGACTTCATCTCACGAACAAGATTATCAGAATAGTTGGCAGGAACGCCAAGATTACGCTGAAAGCATGCAGCCAATCATAGGTAAACTTTACCGTAAATCAGGTATAGAAATCGCTGTTTATGGTCGTCCATTAGTTAGTGCAAGTACAATTGACGTGATTAAAGCACATAAAACAGTTGCGCAGTTTGAAGAAAATAAACTACGTTTACGTGAAAGCTTCCCATTTCTTGAAGCAATCAGTAAAATGGACTTAGCATCAGCGAGAATCGATATCGGTAAATTAGCTTATGCATACATTTATAAAAATGTAGCTGCAGGTCGTTCTATTGAACAATATCTAACTGATGAATTAAAAGAAATCAATGAAACTTATCACAACGAAAAGCCTCGTGATGTTGTGTTATACGGATTTGGCCGTATCGGTCGCTTATTAGCGCGTTTATTGATTGAACAAGGTGGTCCACACGCTAATCTAAATCTTCGGGCTATTGTTGTACGTGGTGGTCGTAAAGGTGATTTAGAAAAACGCGCAAGTTTATTGCGTCGAGATTCAATCCATGGTCCTTTTAACGGTTCAATTACTGTTGACGAAGAATTAAAAGTAATAAAAGCAAATGGTTCTTATATACAAGTAATTTATTCTAATTCACCTGATGAAGTTGATTACACTGCATATGGTATCGAAAATGCGTTAATAGTTGATAATACAGGTATCTGGAAAGATGAAGACGGCTTAGGTTTACATCTTAAGTCTAAAGGTGCATCAAAAGTATTATTAACTGCACCAGCTAAAGGTGCTATTAAGAATGTTGTTTACGGTGTTAATAATAAAGACATAAAAAGCGAAGATAAAATTGTATCTGCAGCAAGTTGTACAACTAACGCCATTACGCCAACTTTAAAAGCATTAAACGATAAATTTGGTATTGAAAATGGTCATGTTGAAACTATTCATTCTTACACAAATGACCAAAATTTAATTGATAATTATCATTCTGCTGATCGTCGTGGGCGTGCTGCCGCATTAAATATGGTAATTACATCAACAGGTGCTGCAAAAGCTGTATCTAAGGCTTTACCTGAATTAGAAGGTAAATTGACTGGAAACGCAATCCGTGTTCCTACACCTAATGTTTCAATGGCTATTTTAAACATTAATCTAAAAAATGAAACTACGGTTGAAGAGTTAAATGAATATCTACGTGAAACAGCTCTTTATTCTGATTTACGTGATCAGATTGATTACACTGCTTCTACAGAAATCGTATCAACAGATTTGGTAGGTAGTCGTTATGCTGGTGTTGTTGATTCACAAGCAACGATAGTAGATAGTAAACGTGTTGTACTTTATGTTTGGTATGATAATGAGTTTGGTTATAGCTGCCAGGTTGTAAGTGTAATGCGTGATATGGCTGAAGTAACATACCCAAGTTTGCCAAGATAGTCAGACAATAAAATAATACATTAATGCTGTTCAATTATCTGGACAGCATTTTTTTTATCTAAATTTTAATTCATCTCATTTCTAAAAGATGTCATCTCCTTTATTGATCCGAGCTAACTGGGTGTGATACTTTACCCGCAATTAACATAATTATAATAAAAATGGAGTATACAAGTGGAAGAAGTAGTCACTTTTTTAAATAATATTATCTGGAGTCCGGTTTTAATTTATTTATGCCTCGGTACTGGATTATTTTTCTCTGTCTTAACTCGCTTCGTACAAATCAGATTGTTTTCTGAAATGTTTCGTTTGTTATTGTCTGGTAAAAGTTCAGACAAAGGCATTTCTTCATTTCAAGCATTAGCAGTATCATTATCTGGTCGTGTTGGTACTGGTAATATAGCTGGTGTTGCAGCTGCAATTGGTTTCGGTGGACCCGGTGCGGTATTTTGGATGTGGGTTGTTGCATTTTTAGGATCAGCCACAGCATATATTGAATCAACGCTTGCTCAAATTTATAAAGAAGAGGTTGACGGTCAATATCGTGGTGGTCCAGCTTATTATATTGAAAAAGCCATGGGTCAAAAATGGTATGCATGGTTCTTTGCAATTGCAACAATCATAGCAACAGGTTTACTGTTACCTATGGTGCAATCTAATGGTATAGGTGAAGCGGTTGTTCAAGTATTTGGGCAAGGAACTACAATTGATACAGCGCTTGGTACAGTGAGCATGATAAAAGTGTATGTCGCGACTGGCATTGTTATGTTACTTGGTTTTATCATTTTTGGTGGTGTAAAACGCATCGCTAATTTTACTCAAGTAGTTGTTCCTTTTATGGCACTAGCTTATATCATCATCGCTGTTGTAATAATTGTATTAAATATTGATCGTGTACCAGAAATATTTATGTTAATTATTGGTGATGCATTTACACCAATGGCGGGTGTAGGTGCTGCAATTGGTTGGGGTGTAAAACGTGGTGTCTATTCTAATGAAGCTGGTCAGGGAACTGGACCACACGCAGCAGCAGCTGCAGAAGTAGAGCACCCTGCACAGCAAGGTCTAGTACAAGCATTTTCAGTATATATAGATACAATATTTGTATGTTCAGCTACTGCATTTATGATTTTGATCACTGGTATGTATAACGTACATGTACCAGGTGCCGAGGAAACATTTATCATTCAAAACATTGCTGCAGATGTGGCTGCTAATAGCCCTGCTTATACGCAATTTGCAGTGGAGAGTGTATTTACGGGTGTAGGCAAACCGTTTATTGCGCTTGCGCTTTTCTTCTTTGCGTTTACTACAATTTTGGCTTATTACTTTATAGCAGAAAATAATGTTTATTATATTAAGCGTACATTAAAGCTACCTGGTTTAACATTTACTTTAAAAATATTAATAATGCTTGCTACTTTTTACGGTACAGTGAAAGCTGCAGATCTTGCTTGGGCATTGGGGGATATTGGTGTTGGCATGATGGCATGGTTAAATATAATTGGTATTCTGATTATTTTCTTTATGGCAAAGCCAGCAATTAAAGCACTTAAAGACTATGAAGCTCAAAAACAAGCGGGTGTAGAAAACTACACATTTGATCCTAAAGCATTAGGCATTGAAAAAGCTGATTTTTGGGAAAAACGCATTAAAAATAAACAGAACGAGCAATAACTAATTTAAAAGCCATCGAGAGATGGCTTTTTTATTACCTAAATATGGTAAGATTATCACTCACACATTATAAAAGAACAGTTAAAGGTTATTTAAAATGAAGATATCAAGTCAATTTGATAGTGGTAATATTGTTGTAAAAACTGCAGAGAATCCGTTAGATATTCAATTAGAGATACAAAAAGATCATCAATCGGATTTTTTCCAGTGGTTTCACTTTCGTTTAGAAACACAACAAGATCAACTTCATAAAATAAATATTATTAACTTAGAAAGCTCAGCTTATCCTGAAGGCTGGGATAATTATCAAGCAGTAGCCTCATATGATCGTCAAACTTGGTTCAGATTGCCGTGTTCTTATGAAAACGGTACATTGACGATAGAGTGTGAACCTGAACGTCCACATTTATATATCGCTTATTTCGCACCTTATAGCTATGAACGTCACCTAGACTTAGTTTATTGGGCACAAGGTCATGAGATTTGTGAAATTGAAACATTGGGTCAAACAATAGATGATCGGGATATGACTGTATTATGCATTGGTGAACCTTCTTCAGATAAAAAGAATATCTGGATCACGGCACGTCAGCACCCTGGTGAAACTATGGCAGAGTGGTTTGTTGAAGGACTATTACACAAACTATTAGATGATGAAGACTGTCATGCTGCAGCATTATTGTCAAAAGCTGTATTTTATATCGTGCCTAATATGAATCCGGATGGAAGTGTTCGTGGTCATTTGCGTACAAATGCAAAAGGTGTAAATTTAAATAGAGAATGGCAAACGCCGACAATGGATAACAGCCCTGAAGTATTTTTAGTTCGTGAAAAAATGTTTTCAACAGGTGTTGATATGTTTTTAGATATTCACGGTGATGAAGCGTTACCATATAACTTTGTAGCGGGTTCAGAAGGGATCCCAAGCTATAATGATAAAATGAAGTCATTAGAGGATTCATTTAAGTCAGCGCTATTAACCATTACTCCAGAATTTCAAGATGAATTTGGTTATCCAAAAGATGAACCAAATCAAGCAAATCTAACGGTAGGTTCTTGTTGGGTAGCAGAAGAATTTAAATGCCTGTCTTATACAGTAGAAATGCCCTTTAAAGATAATATCAATTTGCCAGATGCAGATTATGGTTGGTCAGATAGGCGTTCTTATTCATTTGGTCAAGATACATTAGCAGCGATTGTAAATGTTGTTGATAATTTAAGATAAAAGACCCCGTATTTAATTGCATTAGTTTAAAAGACAAAGGCAACTAAGCCTGATAGAATAAACAGCGCTCATTAGGGCGCTTTTTTATTCTTTTTATTTTATTCTAGTGCCGATATGCATATGTAGGAGCTTTATAGATGGCAATTATCGCCTGCCCAAGTTGTGCTAAGCAAATTTCAGATAAACATCAGCAATGCCCCCATTGTGATATTAATATAAATAACTTAGATATTGAAGATAAAAAAAGAATTGCTTCAGAAGTAAAGCTTAAGAAAAAACAGCAAATTATGAATCATTCTTTCATTGCTTTGATTATTTTTTTATCAGGTTTTTTAGTTTTATATACACGTACTCCAGAACAAGATTCAGTAGAGTTATTAATCGCTCGTTCAGCCATTGCTATTGGTTTTATTTGGTATTTGATTAATCGTATTCGCCTTTTATTTATAAAGAAGACTAAATAAATGAATTTAGAACATCTGATAAGTAATATCACCCCAGAATTATTCGAACGTTTAAAATATGGTGCAGCAACAGGACGTTGGCCTGATGGTGTCGCTTTATCTGATGCACAAAAAGAGCAAACAGTGCAATTAGTAATGCTTTATCAAGCAAGAGTAGAACAATCCAATGAACAGTTTACTATCTCAAGTGATGGTGAAATGGTTATGAAATCGAAACGTGAATTAAAATCACAATTTGCAGAACAAAAAGAGATAGCAAGGTTTAATGAAAATGATATTTAAGCACTTATTCACCCCTAAATGGAAACATCCTAAACTATCAATTAGATTGGGTGCTGTTGATAAATTAAATATTAGCGATGAGAATGACGCCAAAATATTAGACGACCTTGCATTTTCTGACGATGCTGGTGAAGTAAG
Source organism: Pseudoalteromonas sp. NBT06-2 (assembly GCF_002276045.1). Classification (GTDB taxonomy): domain Bacteria; phylum Pseudomonadota; class Gammaproteobacteria; order Enterobacterales; family Alteromonadaceae; genus Pseudoalteromonas. The sequence continues at coordinate 13,253 of NZ_NQMR01000090.1, forward strand.
AAAAAAAGCTTTAAACAAATTAAATAATATTGCTCTTTGGTACAAAGCATTTAAAAACGATCAGTCAAAAAGCATAAAAGATTTAGCTGAGCAACATGTTTCTAAAGCAGTATTAAATAGTGGAGACAATTTACCAGCCGATATTAAAGCTGAATACATCGAAACTTGTAATAAAAATAGTTTATTAGAAAAACTTGCTTTAGAAGATAAATGTTTAAGTTTAAGAATAAAATTATTAAAACGCTTAGCAAAAGTTAACTTAATAGAAACAGCATTCAAGCAAGGGGATGAAACATTCCAACTCGCTATTTTTGATTTAGTTGAGCAGTATAAATTACTTAAAATATGTAAAAGTAAAGCAATCGGTAATGTAAGTACAAAAATCGAACATTCCTTAACACAGCAAAAGTTAGCAAAAGAAATGCCGCTTGTCGTAAAAAAAGAAGTGAAACTTATTTTAGCTAAGCTGAATGCATTAAGAGAAAAAGCTGATTATGAACTTGTTAAAACACAATCAGAAATATTAAAAAGAAATTGGCAAGCATTAGAGCTTAAATGGTTAACTGAAGAGCAATTAGATACAGCAAACGTAAAATATCTAACTTTAGAAACAAAACTAGAAATCGTTTTAGCTAAGTTGGAAAATGAACACAATGAAAAGCTTGCGTTAATAGCCTCTAAGGTTAAAGCAAAAGCTGCATTAGAACATTTTAATGGATTGATAAATAAAATAGATGAGCAATTAACACTTAGTCTACTAACACCGTCAGAAGAAAGTACTGCAGAGTTAACTGTACAATTAAATAATGCTCAGCAAGAACTTAGTGACTACACTCCTAAGCTAACTGAGCATGTTAGTTTACAAAAATCATTTGATAACTTCTCAAAACAAATTAAAACTTTACCTGAGCTTATTAGTAGTTCAGAAGCTTTCAATGAAGAGCTGGCTAAATTTAAAAATTTAAGTGTTCCAACCAATGTTACGCAATATGATGAATCTTTATCTGCATTTGTCCAATGGCAAAAACGTGTTAAAAGTTTACTTCTAAAAATGCCTGCATCCATTAAACACACCAATTCAATTGCGTTTAATATTTTGATAACTCAATGGAAAAAAGAAACTCAAGATTTAAAACTAGGTTTAGAAAATGCAAAAAAACAATCTCATAAAAAATTGAGAGATTTACAAAGACTATTAGAACAAGGCCGTTACAATATTGCATTTGGTGTATTTAAGGGGATGGATGAGATCTTTCAAACCTTAACACCAAGCTATCAAACTCACTTAGTAAATGATTATGAGCAAATTCAAAACGCACTAGCCAAAGCGCAAGAGTGGCAACAATATATTGCTGAACCTAAACGTGATGAATTAATCAGTGAATTAAAAGAATTAATTTCACAAGAGTGTGGAGATGCTAAAGCACGATCAGGGCAAGTTAAGCTGTTTAGAAAACGCTGGAATGAACTTGGCAGAATCAATAGTGAAGATGCAAAGTTAAAAGCAAATGAATTCGACTTATTACTTGAGCAAGCTTTTGCTCCATGTAGAATATTTTTTGCAGAACAAGAAGCACAAAGGCAAACGCATCTGATTGAACGTAAACTAATTATTGAAAAAATGATTGCTTTAAACTCTTTACCTACAGAGAGTATAACTGAATTTAAAACGCTTGAAACAGAGTACAACAAATTATCTAAAACTTGGCGTCAAGCAGGCTCTGTTGATTCTCAAGTTTACCAAGTATTATTAAGCGATTATAAAAATGCTGAAAAGTTGATTGTTACTTTGATCAAAGCAAAGCACAAATACAATGCTGAGCTCAAAACTGCCTTATTGGAAAAAGCAGTATTATTGACTTCTAGTGAAGATATTGCTCTAGCTTGCGAGCAATTAAAACAATTACAGGAACAGTGGAAGAATATTGGCTTTTCAGGGAATAAAGCCGAAAACGATTTGTGGCAAGCATTTAGAAAATGTAATGACGATATTTTTTCACAAAGAGAAACAGTTAAACAACAGCAAGAAAAGCAAATTAGTGCTCAAAGTATTGAGCTTGAAGCAGGTTTAAACGCATTAAATATAAAGTTTTCACAAGCAAACTCAGCGCAATTACATGCACTATTAAAAGAAGTGAATGCATTTTATACAACAGTACCTTACTCATTTAAAGGGATTAAATCTCAAATAAATTATCTGTCAGAAAACATCGTTTCTAAGATTTCTCACTTAGAAAATGAGGCTAAATCAGAGCAATACACAGCGCTATTTGACTCTCTAGTGAATGATTATATTGTTCCCATATCTTGGCTTAAAGCAGTAAAAGGTATTAAGTTATCAAGAGAACAGTTAACTGTTCGTATGGAAATATTAGCTAAAATAGAAACACCTGCTTGTGATGCGAAACTTAAAATGGACGAACAAATAGCAATGTTAAGTGAAAAAATGCTAGGTGAGCAGAATCAATTAAATGATTTACTTGAGAAATGGTTGAATGTATCTGAATTTTCAAAACAGGATATAAGTTTAGTACACAGAGTTAAGCCAATTTTCACAACTTAAATAGATTATTTAAAAAGCCAGATGTGAATATCTGGCTTTTTTGTTTCCAACCTTATTTTCCGTGTGGAATTGCTATTAGCTGTATTAGTCTAATTGTGCTGCAAATAGTCTGTTATGTACTTTATAGGCATATTCATCAGACATACCAGCAATATAATCACAAATTATCCTATTTCCACAGCCTGTTTCTTCATACAATTCTTGCCATCTAACTTGCGTATTTTTAGGTAGTAATCTCAGTGGATCACTCGAAAAGGCACCAAACAATTCAATAATCAATTTCTGACCTTTAAACTCGATTTGTTGCATGTGGGGTTGACGAATTAATAGTTTATTTATAAAACGTTTCAGAACTTGCAAGATTTCCTTGTATTCAGCGGGTAAACATAAACTATAAGATAATAGAGGGGATGAAAATCCATGGTTATTTGTTTCTATACGGTTTTCGGTAATAAATAAATTAACGAACTCACCAATAGCGTCTTTGCGATCGCAGTGATGTTTAGAGAATAGTTTTTGTGTGATGCGGGAAATATTTCCTTTGATCCATTGGCTTGATATTTGATTTAATTCATGTAGCGCAACATCTTCCCATTGGGATAAACTAATAATTCCTGTCGCGATAGCATCTTCTAAATCATGGACGGCATAAGCAATATCATCAGCTAATTCCATAATAGAAGCATCTAAGGATTTATTAATTGTCCTGTTGCGATATTTATCCAGAGATTTATTTTTTCTAATTAAGGTTTTGTCTGTGTCACAAAGCGGGCTTAATATCCAATCAAATACTGTCTTATCATCTTTATATAGTCCCTTTGCTGGTTTCCAATGGTCAGCTTTGATATAAGGTAAATCTGGATCAATATCAGGTTGTTTGATCCATAATTCATCGATAAATTCTGGATACTTAATAAACCCTAGTAAAGTTCTTCTGGTTAAGTTCATGCCATAATTTTGGGTATAGGGTTCAAGTTTTGATACAATTCTTAAAGTTTGTGCGTTGCCTTCAAACCCTCCACTATTCCTCATCATATAATTAAGTGCAATTTCTCCTCCATGACCGAATGGAGGGTGGCCGATATCGTGTGCTAAGCATAATGTTTCAATTTGACTGCGACATGGCAAAAAATCAGTGTTTTTCAGTGTGCTTCTAAGTTGCCCTAATATTCCACTGCCAATTTGAGCAACTTCCAATGAGTGTGTAAGCCTAGTTCGATAAAAGTCATCTACTCCAATTCCCATTATTTGTGTTTTGGCTTGCAAGCGTCTAAAAGCTGCAGCGTGTATTATTCGTGATCTATCTTTTTGAAAAGCAGTACGATGATCATTTGGTCTATTTTTATCTTCAGTACAACGTCTTTGAAACCAAGCATTCATCACAATATTCCATATTTATTTGTAACAAGTTATAAGAGTTTATCAATACATTTGTTAGATTTATATCATAAACTTAGTGTATGCCAATTTGTGCAGAGGTAACAATAACTTTACCTATAATTAGATCATTTATAATGATCATATATTATGAGAAATGGTATGAGTTTTTTTATAAACGAACAACATCAAAAGTATTTGGGAAAGTAAAATTTAACTTACCTAAGTCATAAAAAGTAAGTGAATTTATCGCACTATTAGCTTTTTATTTAGTTTCAAGTAGATAATACTTGATGTAATTGTATGTTGTTATATATACCCAAGCCACTTCAAGATGTGAGGTTCAGGACTGCTGAGCAATTCATGATCTAGGCGCATCTTTGCATTAATGGTTACTCCCTTAAAAAAAGATGGACCGGCAATATGCTCCTGCATTGCTCTAGTACCTACATCCATGCAGGCAACAACGAGCATGATTTGCTCAGAAGTCCCTGTAAGGTTGGTTTATAAATACTTTATGCAGCGTTATTGATTTTGAAAAGGGAATAACCATGTTCTTCAATCAATGCCTTGCCTAAAGCATTTCTAATTCCAACTGAATCCTGCATCTTGAAGTGGTTTGGGTATATATCTACAGACATCGTAAATATGACGTAAATGAGGGCGACTCTATGTACTATAGTCACATTCGCGTTTTTTTTGAAAGAAGGTATAATATTGCCAAATTTGGTAGGGTTGTGTGGTAAAAGGATTTTTTATTTAAGCACTTTACTTAGGTTATATTTTTATAAGTCGTATATAACAACCCTGTATTAGTATCATTAAAGTTTAATTGGTACAAACAAAGAGGAATTTTTAATGCTTAAGAACCTATTGCGTATTTTCGTGATTACTTTAACCTTGTACGGAATCGTATATCCATTTTTAATCAACTCGCCAAAAAAAACTGAAATACTAACGCTCGTTAAAGAAATAAAAGTAGTAAATGTTAAAGTAGAGCAGCCTTTGCACTCAGTAAATTTGCCTGACTTCGCAGCAATAAAAGATATTAAACTAAAAAAGAAAACATTTTTTAATTATATTAAACCCCATGTAAAAGCGGCAAATGAACAAATTTTACAGCAAAGAGCGCAGTTAGAAATTGCCTTAATGATGTTGCAATTTGATGACTCTTTATCAGATAAGCAGCTTAAGCAGGTGATTGCTATTTTTAAACAATATAAAGTTAAACATACAGTTGATATTCAAGGTATTCGTTTAGCACTTACGCGTGTTGATATTGTGCCAAGTGAGCTTGCGTTAATGCAGGCTGCCAATGAATCGGCATGGGGAAGTTCTCGTTTTGCTCGAATAGGTCTGAATTTCTTTGGTCAATGGTGCTTTAAAAAAGGTTGTGGCATGGTACCTAAAAGTAGAAATACAGGTGCAAATCATGAGGTTGCAGCTTATAAATCAGTTCGTTCCGCTGTAAATGCTTATTTTTATAATATAAACACAAATAGAGCTTATAAATCTTTGCGTGATATTAGGGCGCAACAAAGAAAAAATCAACAAGAACCTTCTGCAGAAGGCTTAGCTAAAGGGCTACTTGCTTATTCAGAACGTGGAGAAGCTTATGTTGATGAAATTAGCCATATGATACGTTTAAATCAGGAATATTTTAGTGAGTAATCGTTTTTTTACATTCGGATTGAGTGTTGCAATAGTAAGTGCCAGTTTTATCACAACAGCAAAAGAATTTGTCGCATCGTATGATGGCTTTTATGACCGAATGAAAATCGTTAATAAAGGTGAGTATAACCAAGCAAAAGTAGGGTTTTATTTAAAAGAAATGTCTAGCGGTGAAAATTGTAGTCTATCTGAAGGTCATATTATTACAGAAAAACAAGAGTTCCCTTTGAATTTCTCTGAACAAATGGAGCTTTTATTGCCGTTTGATGAAAAGCTCGATAAAGACAAAGCTATGGTAGTTGCTTATACAAAAAACCCTAAACATGAGTGCCAATTAGTAATGCAAATTGAAGCATTTATCGATAAAAAAGAATTTATTGCTAAGTCAGAGTTGTTTGACACTTTTACCGAATTAAATGATTTAATAGATGATTTATCTGGATTTGTATTGCGTACAGTTTTTGGTTTTCTAATACCTGATATGGTTGGAGTTACATTACTTTTTGATCAGCCTGTTAGCTTATTGTCTAAAAGTGATAATTCAATCAAGTGTGTAGGTACCAGATGTACCATTGTAATTAATTCAGATTGGGACTCAAGCACTGAAATATTAAGCTTTTCAGTGGCACCATCTAAAGTTATTCCATATATCAAAAAATAAGGCTTAACAACCTAGGTGGTATATTATCGTTATTTATAAAAGTTACTCCAAAAACACCCTCCCTATTCAATAAGCTGCAAACTTTATATTTCTAGCTATAATTTAGTATAAACCGAAATATTAAAAGCCAATTATGTTAGATAAATCATCGTTATTAACTATGGATTCTTTTTTTAGGAGTTCATTTTGCACTAGTGAATTCACAGTAGATAAAATGCTAGGCGCAATGACATCTTTTATTTCTTGTCCTGAATACATTGAAGAAGCCAATTTAGAAGAGCTTATTGCTGGTAATACGGAGGTTGGCTTTAAGCAACTTTTTGAACCTGGTTCTGTACACCATGCTTTGATAGATATTTTCAATGAAATTGATAATGCGTTAGTAAATGACCGTTTCTCTTTAGTTATGCACTATAATGTTGATGACAGTATGCAAGAGCCTCCTGCAGGATTATCTCAGTGGTGTGAAGGGTATTTGCAAGGAGCGCAGCTAACCAACGGTATTTGGCAAGAAGATTTCAACTTACTCGATTCAATTCCTGATTTTAAAAAAGGTCGCAACTTAGCGGAAGAATGTGATGCTTGTTTAAACTTAATTGCAATGTTTGCAGATTGGCAAAAAGCATTAAAAATAAATGAAGATCCAATATTACTAAAAACACAGGTGTTAAATTTGTGTTGCTCAATAGAGTTGGGGGTTTGCTTATTTTATCAATTAGGACTTGCTTTAAATCAAATAAAGATTGAATCAATTGATTTCGGTTTATTTAATATAGAGAAAGAAACTGATGATGTTGCTAATTTAGGTGTACTTAATAAATAGTAATGGTGCTCGCTACTGGACTTGAACCAGTGACCTACGCCATGTCATGGCGGCACTCTACCAACTGAGTTAAGCGAGCATATATACTTTAGTAATTCTTTAATAATTGGTGCTCGCTACTGGACTTGAACCAGTGACCTACGCCATGTCATGGCGGCACTCTACCAACTGAGTTAAGCGAGCAATTGTTTTTAGGTAATGATCTTCATGACCTCTCAACAAGCCGATAATATATAGCGACTTTTAGTTAGGATCAAGTAACATTTGTGTTTAATAGTTTGTTTGCTGTTTTTTTATTCGTTCGATATAGGGTTCTATTAATAATTAAACAAATTGTACTTAATGATTTATATTTTAGTTAAATTTAAATGGCGAAATTGAAAGTCGTTTTTTAACGGTTAATAGCATCATAAGAGAGGCGACGGTTAAACCAATTATGATACCTAACCAAAACCCTTGAGCGCCCATAGCAGGAACGATGAAATCAGTTTTTGCTAATACATATCCAATACTAAAACCAATTAACCAATAGGAAATAAAAGTGATATAAGAGATTGGGGTTGTATATTTTAAGCCTCTTAATACGCCATTTGCTGCAACTTGGAGTGCATCAGGAAGTTGATAAAAGCAAGCAAGTACTAGAATAGCAGATGCTAAACTAATTACCTCAGGTACATCAGAATATAAATCACTAATCCAGTTTCTGCCAATAAATGTAATTGAAGCGACAATACAAGCGATACCTATGGCTAATAAAAAGCTTGTTAATATTGTACTTTTTAACTTTTTATATTGTTCTTGGCCATATAGGTTACCTACACGAATGCAAATAGCCATGGAAAGGCTTAAAGGCATCATAAATAATATAGTGGATACACTCGCTGCGACCTGATGGCCTGATACTACAATAGCACCTAAATTTGCAATAAATAAGGGTATACACGCAAAAAGTGTTACCTCAAAGAATGTGGCCAGAGAAATAGGGATGCCCATTTTAAATATGTTATATATTTGTGATAAATTAGGTGGGTTAAATTGCCTCAGTAGAAACTTACCATTGAGCTTTTTACTGAAGTAGGTATAAGTAATTTGGCTTATCGCCATGCACCAAAAAACAATCGCCGTAGCAATACCACAACCAGCACCTCCTAAAGGTAGCATGCCAAATTTTCCATATATAAATATATAATTTGCAGGAATGTTGACTGCTAATCCTATGATGCTGATAAAAAGTGCCGGTTTTGTGAGTGTCATGCCCTCAGATACATTTCTAAAAGTACAATAAATCAGAAACGCGGGTAAGCCCCATTTAACATAATTTAAGTAACCAAGAGTGAGTCCAGATACCTGAGGCTCTATTTTTATATAATCAATAGCAAAATGCAGTTGATTTATCAGAAAGAAGCCTATGACTGATAAAATAAGAGATAAATAAAATGCTTGGTGTAATTGCGCTCTGATTTCATATGTTTTTTTTGCGCCAAAGTGATGGGCTACAATGCCTGTCAGCGCTAAAAGGATACCTTGTAAACTAAGTAATATAGGATTCCATAATCCTGATGCAATTGATAAGGCAGCCAAATCATATTGACTAATTTGACCTGCCATAATGGTATCAACTACACCCATTAGAACGAGAATTACTTGTGCAAAAAATACAGGGATAGCGAGTCGGAGCAAATATTTTGCTTCCCACATACAAAACTTCATACTTGCCTATCGGGTAAAAAATAAGGAGAATCGAATTATATTCTAATTTTACATATATTAGGGAAATAAAATGTTTACAGGTATTGTTCAAACACAAGCAACAGTAATTTCAGTCAGTGAAGTAGAAGGTATAAAAAAACTTGTGCTATCAGTTCCAGGTCAATACCTTCAGCGATTAGATTTAGGTGCGAGTATTTCTATTAATGGATGTTGTTTAACGGTCGTTCATTTTGAACTAGGGATAAGAGATGTTGTTGGTCAAGTTTATTTCGATGTGATTGATGAAACTTTAAGGTTGACAAATTTAGGTAGATTAATCCAAGGTAAAAAAGTCAATTTTGAGCGTTCTTTAAGCTTTGGTACTGAGTTAGGAGGGCATATCGTATCTGGGCATATTCATACAATAGCTATTTTAACCGATATCAATTACAGTGGTGATAATTGTAATTTTAAATTTAACCTAGAACCTAAATGGTTGAAATATGTTGTGCATAAAGGTTTCATTAGTATTAATGGTGCAAGTTTGACGGTAGGTGATGTAGATGAAACAGGGTTTTATGTTCATTTGATCCCCGAAACTCTTAAAATAACTAATCTAGGAAAAGCAATAATTCACGATTTGATTAATATAGAAGTTGACCAACAAACCTATACGATTATTAATACCGTTGAACGTTATATGAAAAATAATGCTTAAATATTTAGATGATAATGAAGCAAAATTATTCATTATCATTATCTATATGCAGTTCAACTTTATTATATGCTCTATCAATATGCATATTTAAATGAATTGGATTACAGCAAGCAGCACAGTCTTCATAATAATCTTGGTCGCCGCTAGTTGTATCAACTTCTACTAAAACATGGTGACCACAATGTGGACAACTAATCCTTTGCATTTTATGGTCTTTCATAACTTACTCACTTAGTTGCTTGTAACGCAATAATTAAAGTGTAGTTTGCTATTACTGATAAAGATAATAAACAAATCCTTTTTATATTCGGGCTTAATTTAGATTAAAAAGTGACTCAATACGTGCCTGTACATCAATAAGATAGCGGCCTTGAAATAAATTAGCATGATTGAGTAAATGGTAAAGTTGATAGATATCTTTTCTTAAGTGATAGTCTTTTTGTAAAGGATAATGTGCTTCGTATGCTTGATAAAATTGAGCTGGAAATTTACCAAATAGCTCAGTCAATGCGATATCTGTTTCGCGATCGCCATAATAACATGAACCATCAAATATAGCTGGTTGATTATTAACAAAACTGACATTACCTCTCCAAAGATCGCCATGTAATAAGCTTGGCAATACGTTATTGTGGCGCTGTAATCTCATTTTGACTAAATCGATAATTTCATCAATATTACAAAAGTTAAACCCTTTTTCATGCAATAGTTGTAGTTGCCATCCGATCCTTTGTTCAGAAAAAAAATAGCACCAGTTTTTGTGCCACTTATTCGGTTGTATAGTATGCCCTATAAAATTGTCATGTTCCCAGCCAAACATAGCTTGGTCATGTTTTTTATGCATTTTAGCTAACAAATCGCCAAACTTTGTCCAATCACTGTCGGGATGAGTTTTTAAATCTAGCCACTCTAAAATAATATAACTATGTGACAGTGTCTTGCCTGTACCAATACAGTTTGGAATAAAAAATACACTTTCATTTGTCAGTTCTTTTAAATTAAAAGCCTCACATTCAAAGTTATCTTCATAAGATATTGGGCCTAATTTAACAAAGTATCGATGGTGATTATCACAAATTTTAAAGTTAGGGTGATCTGCATTTGAGCTAATCTGTTGTTTATTTTTAATTACAAAATTGAAATGTAATTTTTCACTAATATGTTTTGATATTGCGTGCCACATTATTCGCTCACTTTATCAGTTAATATTTAAGTTGCTAAATTATCACTAGTATCAGTATGGCAAATAAATATAAATTGGGCATAGTTTTTAAAAATAACAAATTGAAAGCTTGTGACATGCTAAGCATATGATTAAAATCATGCAAAAGATTTTATATTTTGGAGTGCGATCTTGAATAAGAGTGTAGTGACTAATTCGTTAGCATTAATTTTAGCGTTAGTGGGTTTTTTTTCAGGACAAGTAACTGTTTTGTCTGTTGGCTTGTTTGCACTTTCAGGTGCTTTTACTAATTTGTTAGCTATACATATGTTATTTGAAAAAGTGCCTCTTTTATATGGTTCAGGTGTTATCCCTGCTAATTTTGAACAATTTAAATCAGCCATAAAAATCATGATAATGGAGCAGTTTTTCACCAAAGAAAATATAGATAATTTTATGTCTGAACAAGACGGTAAAGCACACCAATTTAAGTTGTCACCAATTATTGAAAAAATAGATTTATCACCTGCTTTCGATAATTTAGTTGAAGTGGTTGAAAAATCATCTTTTGGTAACATGTTAGCCATGTTTGGTGGCACAGAAGCTTTAGTGCCGTTAAAAGATCCTTTTATTAAAAAAATGAAGTCATCTATGATTGATATGACACAATCAGAAGAGTTTAGTGAATTACTACGTGAGCAATTAGAACAACCGAGTGTTATTGCCGATATGCAAGATAAAGTATCTGAGATTATAGATATTCGACTTGCAGAATTAACGCCTCAAATGGTGAAAGAAATCATACAAACAATGATTAAGAAGCACTTAGGCTGGTTAGTTGTTTGGGGTGGGGTATTTGGTGCTTTATTTGGTTTAGTTGCAGCACTTATTTAATGTGTGTTAATCAGAGAAAAGCCTATAATTTATTATAAGTTTTTCTCTTTGAGTATGCCATGTATACCCAAGCCACTTCAAGATGTGAGGTTCAGGACTGCTGAGCAATTCATGATCTAGGCGCATCTTTGCATTAATGGTTACTCCCTAAAAAAAGATGGACTGGCAATATGCTCCTGCATTGCTCTAGTACCTACATCCATGCAGGCAACAACGAGCATTATTTGCTCAGAAGTCCCTGTAAGGTTGGTTTATAAATACTTTATGCAGCGTTATTGATTTTGAAAAGGGAATAACCATGTTCTTCAATCAATGCCTTGCCTAAAGTATTTCTAATTCCAACTGAATCCTGCATCTTGAAGTGGTTTGGGTATATCAGTTTTAATCTATTACCAATCAATACCTTTTAGTATTTTTACACCAGAATCAAATGCATGTTTTACGTTTTTAATTTCTGATACAGTATCTGCCAATTCAATTAAAGTACGATGTGCTGCACGACCAGTGATGACAACACTTTGCATTTTGGGTCTATTTTCAATCGCTTCAACTACTTCAGCTAGCTCAATGTAGTTATATGAAACCATATAGGTTATTTCATCTAATAAAACGACATCTAAAGTTTCATCTTGGAGCATACTTTTACATTTTTGCCAAATAACTTGGGCAGCTGCGGTATCTGTTTCTTTATTTTGGGTTTCCCATGTAAAACCAGTTTTCATTACTTGAAACTCTACATTATGTTGCTCTAATAGGTTACGTTCACCACAATCCCAAGTCCCTTTAATAAATTGAGCCACTGAGCATTTAAGACCATGACCGATAGCGCGGGCTGCTATGCCAAAACCCGCTGTAGATTTCCCTTTGCCGTTGCCTGTTATAACTAAAACTAGACCTTTTACTGTTTGCGCTTGCGCAATCTTAGTATCTACGGTTTCTTTTAATTTTTGTTGTCTTTCGCTATGACGATCATTTTTATCTGTCATGTTAATACCTTTTAAATGTTTATAAAACCATTTGGTTAGTATATAACGAGTTATTGCTAAGGTAACCACTAATGTAATTTGATTGCGACTAATGATGATGTGATCCGACAAGTTATTGCCCATGTTTTGAATATAGAAAAGTTAAATCTTTAGTGCCAACAAAATATAAAAACTGACTAAGTAAATTTGATTAAATTTCAATCTATACAGATGACACCAAGACACACTATTTTTTGGTGGTTATCGTTGTTTCATGTCGAATTATCGCTTTACAGTTACATTTCGACACGCATTTAGATAAAGTATAGTAAAATCAATCGGAGAATAAAAAAAATGCAAAAATTTGCTCCTTCAATCTTAATGTTGGCTTTAACAACTGCATTAGTTGGATGTGAAGATTCAAGCCCTCAAGATGCAAAAGTATCTTTTAATAAAAACCCTTACCCTAGCACTTACCAAGCAATGCCTTCGGAAAAAACACTTATCAAAAATGCAACCGTACTTACAGGAACTGGTGAGCGTTTAGACGGTGCTGATGTTTTATTAGTTGATGGAAAAATTGAAGCGATTGGCAAAGGTTTGTCAGATTCAGATGTAGCAACAATTGATGCAAATGGTAAATGGGTAACACCCGGTATTATAGATGTACATTCACACTTAGGTGCTTACCCAAGTCCTTCTGTTGAATCTCATCAAGATGGTAATGAAATGACTAACCCAGTGACAGCTGAAGTTTGGGTTGAGCATTCAGTTTGGCCTCAAGATCCAGGCTTTAATGCTGCACGTGCTGGTGGTATTACTTCCTTACAAATATTACCAGGCTCAGGCAACTTGATTGGAGGACGTGGTGTGACCCTTAAAAATGTACCATCGTCAACAATGCAAGGCATGAAATACCCTGCCGCACCTTATGGTTTAAAAATGGCATGTGGTGAAAACCCTAAACGTGTTTACGGTAGTCGTAAAGTCACACCTTCTACGCGTATGGGGAATATGGCTGGATATAGAAATGCTTGGATTGAAGCTACCGAATATAAACGCGCTTGGGAAAAATACGAAACGCAATATGCTCAAGGAAAAAACCCAGAAGCACCAGAGCGAGACTTAACTCTTGATACGCTTAAAGGTGTATTAGATGCAGAGATAAAAATTCATAACCATTGTTATAAAGCAGAAGAAATGGCAATGATGGTCGATTTAGGTAAAGAGTTTAATTATGACTCTGGTACTTTCCATCATGCGATTGAAGCTTATAAAATTTCAGATTTATTAGCACAAAATGGTAATTGTGCAGCTATGTGGCCAGATTGGTGGGGCTTCAAAATGGAAGCGTATGACATGATCCACGAAAACGTAGCGGTAGTAAATGCAGTTAAAAACTCTTGTGCTATTGTGCATTCGGATTCAGGTACAACAATACAACGTTTGAATCAAGAAGCAGGTAAGGTTATGTATCGTGCTAATGAAAATGGTTTTGAATTAAAAGAAGAAGACGCGATTGTTTGGATCACACAAAATGCTGCTAAATCTTTAGGTATAGAAGACAAAACAGGTTCATTAGTAAAAGGTAAACAAGCTGATCTGGTGATTTGGGATCAAAACCCGTTTAGTGTATATGCTAAAGCTGAGCAAGTATTTATTGATGGCGCAAAAGTTTACGATCGTTTTGATGAAAAATATCAAGCTAAAAGTGACTTTATGTTAGGTCAATCAACTGCAGTTAAAACTCATTAAGAGGAAATATAATGAAGAGATTTAATAAATCAGTACTTAAAAAATCACTTTTAGCGCTTGCGTTAACAAGTTTTCCTTCTGTATGGGCTGCATCCACAGCAATTACTAATGCAACAATTTATACCGCAACAGAGCAGGGGGTGTTAGAAAATGCGACCGTTGTTTTTGAAAATGGTATGATTACGGCAATTAACCCTACTTCTGTAAATGCTGATATAAAAATAGATGCCAAAGGGCAAATCTTAACACCAGGTTTTATTGGTTCTATGAATCAATTGGGTTTAGTTGAGGTCGGTGCTGTATCGCGTTCTCGTGATGCTGGTTTTAAAAAAGCAGATATCACTTTCGATCCTAGTCTGGCATTTAATCCAAAATCATCACTTATTCCATATGCACGTAAAGGTGGTATTACTCGAGATGTGATTGTACCAAGCGGTGGAGAAAGTATTTTTGCTGGCTTAGCATCTGTTGTGGATTTAAGCGGTGACTTTGATAGCGTTAAAACAAGCAAAGTGGCGGTATTAGTTAATCTTGGCTCAGAAAGTAAAGGCTCTCGAGCGCATACTTTAACGCAACTAATAGATAAGCTAGAAGGCCAACAAAAGAAATTAAAAAAATCAAAATCGGCTAAAAAAGATAAAAAAGATAAAAAAGATAAAAAAGATCCAAGTAAAGAAGAAAAGATATTAACTGCATTATTAAAAGGTGAAAAACCGTTAATTATTCGTGCTTCTCGCGCACAAGAATTATTGCAGTTAATCAAGCTTAAAAAGCAATTTTCATTAAACTTAATCATTGCTGATGCAGGTGATGCTGTTGTTGTAAAAGAGCAACTAGCAAAAGCTAATATTCCTTTGATCATAAGTGCAATGGATAACTTACCTGATAGCTTTGATTCTTTAAATGCATCCCTTAACAATGCTGGAATTTTAGAAAAGGCAGGTGTTACTGTTGGTTTAACAATCTCAGGCGATAGCAGTCATAACTTGTATCAACTTCGTTTTGATGCAGGGAATGCAGTATCAAATGGAATGAGCAAATCAGGTGCTATTAAAGCTTTATCAGCAAATATAGCAAATATGTTTGGTATTAATGCAGGTGAAATTGCAATTGGTAAAGCGGCTGATTTATCTTTATGGAGTGCAGATCCATTTGAACTAAGTTCAAATGTACAAACACTTTGGATTGGTGGTGAAAAAGTGACAACTGATTCACGCCAAGATAAATTACGTGAGCGTTATATGAAACAATCAGATATGCCTGAAGCGTATTCTAAATAAGTAAAAAGTAAGACAGATATCTATTCAGTATATTTTATAGCTATCTGTCTATGTCCCGACTAAAAATTTCCTATTTTATTTATATTCAGAAACGACCCCACAAGTTAAAGCTATATATCCCCATGCTACATGGCAATGTGCGATTTCAGCAAGTCGAAAAACGTGAACTTGATTTCGTACAAAATTGTTTTAAAATGTAAGGAAGTAATGTTAATGTACTTAAAGGCAGTTGGGGAAAAATAAACAGTGTATTTTTCAGGTCACTGCTTCTCGTTTGAAATATTATTCTTCGCCTTTATGATAAGTTTTGATTGTTAAATCAATATATGCGCTGATGAAAGCTGGTTCTTGGAACTTTTTCAAGCCTGTTTCTTCAAACTCGATAGGCATTGGATTACGTTTAAGCTGCTCTTTAATATCTGTTGGGTTTAATAGATTAACCTCTAAATCAGTAATTAACTGAATTGCAGTTTCTAATTTAAAACCAACAGCGCCACCGGCAAACTTACCTTTATGAGGTCTTTGTTTTATAGCAACGGTATCAACCTGATAATCATGCATTAATTTTGCGAAATCAAACTGAAATTTACGAACTTCTTCAGTATCATTTGCATTACTTAATACAAAGCGTGTTTGACGTACATCTCTGATATCAAAAACGTCATTATCTTTACTTAATAAACATAAAAGGACTTCACTGCCTTTTATTTCAACACCGCATGTTCTCATTGTCGACCTTAATTAATAAATTTCGAGCTGTATTATAATCTAAAAATATCTAGTCGCACAGTTTTAGCTATAATTTACTGAAAATTGAATATATATAAAGGCATGATCGCTATTTGTTTTATGTTTATCTAAAGGTGTGAGTTGGATATGTTTGTCCAATGAGTGGTAGGTAAGATCAGTTATGTTTGTATTTTTATTTGTTGGGTTAAATTCATTTGATACTAAAATATAATCTAATACTTTGCCTTCCCCTTCATAAAAAAGAGTGAAAGGTTTTTCTGTTTTATGGATATTAGACGAAATATCGAAGGCGTCACTGAAATTTAAATGATCTGTTTTTGGATTTACATCAGTGTGATCAAAAATCACAGATAAAGCACTGGTATGAAGTTCATCATTAAAATCACCGAGGATGATGCTTGGCAAAGGATGAGTTGCTTGTTCATGCAGCGCATCATAAAATACTAGCATACCTTCTAAACCCCTTTGCTCTTGTGAAACAAAGCGGCCAATAGTGTCAGTTAAAGCTTCACTATATGAATCATAGTTAGGCACTTTTTTATCTACAAAGTCATTTAAATTAGTGGCTCGTTTGGATTTTAAATGCAAAACATATACTCGTACAAAACCAAAGTTAGGAAATTCAATTAATGCTTTGATAGGCTTGCGGCTAAAAGAAAAGTTTTCGGGTAAACCAAGATGTTTTAATAAAGTATTATCAGGAAAAACAGTTTGAGCTTGGGTTATTGGATATTTAGATGCTATAGCGACTACTGGTGTTATATAGGTAAACTCGCAATTTTTTGCCATTGAAGCTTCATCCACTTTACTAATATATTGATAGCCTAAAGATGATGTTAACTTTGCTAAAGCATCAAAACTAAAAACTTCCTGAAATGCAATTACATCGGCAGAAATACGTGATAATTGTTTTTTTAGCCAGCGATTTTTAGTTTGCCATTGTTCAGCATTGTAGTTTTCATCTAATTGATAATAACTATAGGGTGGCGACGCATAGTTAAGTAAATTAACAGTTGCTACTTTAAATTGCTGTACTTTGCTTATTTTGTGCATCATATTCCAATTACTATTGGCTTTTTACAAGTATGGGATCAATTAGCGTGATGTCAAAAATGCATTTGGTTAATTATCTTAATTTTGCAGTCAAAAAGTTAAAACATAGCTTATTGACTGCAAAATTAATTAAATACTTTTTAGTGAACTTTTATCTGATTTTAACTTTTTTACTATTTCATCAAAACTCTTGCCCGTTATCTTCTTTGCAGGTCTCGCGCTTTTTTTGTTTGTGCTTTGAGTTCAAAATCTAGTTCGTCAGGAAAAACAACTAATCCATCTTCTTCAATATTCGGAAATACAACAATCGATAAATCATCATCTTCTAGACCGTGAGTCCAACGAGAATACCAAGTTTTCAAATCAATTTCTTTCGCTTTACATTCTTCCCAGTCTCCAGTGGCCCATGCGGTTGCAAATTCTTGATTTGGCCATACAGGTACACAATCTTCATCCTCGGTATTTAGCATCACACAACCGTGTTTGTCAGTTAAAATCCAAATAGATTGGTTTTTAACTACTTCTTTAATTAGATATTTATAACGTTTTTCAATACCGTATTGGCTGATTGTTGTAATCATGTCAGGTGATAAAAGTATGCTCATTCTGATTTCCAGTAAACTTAAATATAAACATGCTTAGGATAAAACAAACAGAGTTGATCCTCTAGTTAAATGTTTACATAGATAATGACATTGAATATGCTAGGCAAGCTAAAAGGCACCAAATATAATCGAATTAAAGGAATGACAATGAAAAAGCTTAAAAATGAAACAGCTCTGTTAAAACAAGCGATTATTATTGGTGAAGCATATGCAAATAATCGTGGGTATAAAAAGTTTTCGGGTACTAATTCTGCTAAAGAAAAAATTGAAAGCCTTTATCGTTTATTAGTCAATGATAAATTAATACAGCCGCTTAAAGAAGAAGATGAAAATCAACTTAATATGAAACATAGGCTTGCAATGTGGATTTCTAAACAATTACCGAAAGATCACGAACTGTTAAAATAGTGTCAGGTAAGCTACGTAAACTATTGTGTTTTTGTCTCAGTTTTAAGGCAATACGGTCGATGTGTGGTCTTATCAGATTAATAATTAATAAAATATTATTATCTAAATAATGAACTATATCGTAAGTAAGCTTCATTATTTGAGTTGTAAAACCAACTTTAAAGTAAAAGTCATATGTGATGCATTGTAGGTGTCACATATGTTTTTTTATCCATAACAAAAACCCTCTCTATTATTTAAAATAATCATATTTATTATGTACTTAATAGAATTTTAATTTTTTATCATGTGATACCGCCTTATTTACCAAATAAGTTGTACCAAACTTGTACCAAATTATATACAAGAATGTCTCAATGTCATTGAGTGGTACAACACTAAGAAAGCTTAATGGCAAGATAGATCAGCAATGTGAACTTAAAGATCGTGATGGTCTTTCAGCAAGCGTATCACCAAAAGGTAAGATTTCATTTCAACAGCGTTTTCAGTGGTTGGGTAAACTCGTAAGAATGAAGCTAGGCACTTATCCCGAATTAACTCTAGTAGATGCAAGAGCAATAGAAAATAAAGGTTTGATTGAAAAGGGGGTTGATCCTCGCATTTTTAAAAAATCAATTATTGCTAAAAAACAAACTGGGCCTATAACTGTTAGGTTAGGTTTAGAATATTGGTTAGAAGAATACGCTGCAAACAATCATTCTGATACCAATAAATTGACTCGCATGTTTGAAATGTATGTATATCCGTCTATTGGTGATGTTGTCATAGATACATTTGAAAAGTGCCATTGGCTAATAGTTTTTAAAACCACAGAGAAACATCCGCAACAAGTAGGGCGTTTACTAAAAATATTAAAACAGGCTCTGCGCTTTTTGTTTGAGTACGATAAAGTAAACTGTTTTTTGTCCGTTTAATTGCCTTATTATATTTTTAAAGTTACAATGTACGACATTACCGTACATTAATAGTGAGTTGATTATGAATAGCATAAGCGTAAACCAGTTTAGAGACAACTTAAAAACATATGTTGAACAAACTGTTAGTGAGCATGAGCCAATAAAAGTAACCCGAAGAGCAGGTGAAGACTTTATTGTTATGAGTGCCGATGATTGGGAAAGAGAGCAAGAGACATTACACATATTGCAAAGTAGTAATTTGATGAAGCAGATTGCTGAATCAATGGGGACTCATGAAAGCAATAAAGGCTATAAACCAACAAAAGAGCAATTAGATGAGATCACTAGTCTTTGAGGGGAAAACTTGGCTCATTTACGAGCAATTAAGAGAAAAAGATAAAAAACTTCATAAGGCTTTATGCAAAATATTAAAAGAAATGTTGCGCTCTGATCCTAGCAGTGGACTGGGGAAGCCTGAACCACTTAAACATAATTTATCAGGCTTTTGGTCAAAGCGGATATCTCAAAAAGATAGACTCATTTATAAGTTTGATGATAACAGCGTATACATTTTCGCAATTGGTGGACATTACGACCAACACTAGAAAATTTGTGCTCTACTGCCAAAGTGTTTTTCCCGCTGGACATCTGCATGTGTTTTGCTCTTCATCATAATGAAAGTCTTTACTGGTAAATAATCTTGGCTTACCTTTACTGCGCTTAAGCCGTCGCTTTTCTTTTTCTGTATGGTATGTGTCACTGACTTTAAATAACGGATTACGACTTCTAAATTGGGTGTCTGCGATGTAACTATCTAATCCAGTTGTTGCTAAATACTTTAAGTTTTCTTCACTATGGAATCCGCTATCGGCGGTGAATTTGGCCTCTGATAATGTATTCGGTGTTCCTAACTTTTTAAGTTGCTCATCTAATTGTCCCAGTGCTGGTTTCAATGTTTGTTGCTCGCCCACTGAGCCCCAAGTTTGAGCTTGTAAAATAATTTGATGCTTGTCATCATTGATTGCAATGCCATTGTAGCCTTGGATTGTGCCTTTTGAAGTGGTCATTTTTGCACTATCAGGGTCGGTTATATTGCTTTTAACGGACTTACCTTTTCTACCTAGCTTTTCTTCTTTCGTTGCCAGATACTCACCTATTTTAGCGGCACTTTTATCTAGCTTTTCTTTTTGTTTTAAATCGTGAATCACTTCATCTTCAGGCATAACATCTTGTGATTGATGACACGCTAGAATGCGTTTGCTGGCTTTATCTAATTTAACTTGCTTACGTTCTAGTTCTTCAAACGTACCACTCCATTCTTTACTCGCATTTGACTTTATCTTACAGCCATCAATGGCAAACATGTTACGGCCAATCAAACCTTCTTCATCACAAATCATCAATATTTGTGTAAATAATGGTGCAATTTGTTCACTCATTTTTGAAACAAAACTGGCTATTGATGTGTAATGTGGCTGAACATCACCCGATAGACTCATAAAAGTAATATTAGTTTCACACGCTTGTGCAATGCGACGACTAGACACTAAACCATGGACATAACCTAGCAATATAATCTTTAACATCACCGTTGGCGGATACGCTGCTGCACCGCGTTTATCATTTTGATACCACGCATCAAAGCCTGATAAGTCAAGACGGTTATCTACAATATGGGACAGAGCAAATTCAAATGTGCTAGGTAATATTTGGCGAGAAAAGTCTATAGGTATGAACTTATTTTGACAAGATAAATCAGGTTTACCTCTTCGTCTTAAAAAAGTGCCATTTTAATGTTCTGTAGTTGAATAATATCTATTAGATCACATCAAAGATCTGGTATCAAGCTCAAAAAACAAACAAATAGTAAAAACTAAAAAAGACACTAAAAAGTGCCTTTTTCTATAAATTCTACAGCCTCAACGGCCCATTCAGGGGCTGATAATAGCTTGCTAAATTGTGAAGCAAAACGGAACCGAGCAAGCTGTTAGCAGTCCCGTTACTGTAATGGCTTGTTATATGCCCTTTTTAATATTTAAAAACGAATCTAAAACTTCAAAAGTAAAATTTTGAAATTCTTCTTCGCAATGGTCATTAACTCCACAGTTTGCAAATGCGGTAATACTTATATCACCATCCGGTATATAAATATTTTGAGTAAAATAGCCAAACTCTGTGCCACCATGGTGGTAGAACTTTTTCCCGTTTACTTCTTCAACCCAAATACCAAGCCCATAATAAAAATCAGAGGAACGATAAAAACGTTGTCCCCAAGACTCAACTAAATTTTCTTCACCTATCATTTGTTCTCTAACTCTTTGATTAACTATATTGTTATTAGTTACGATAGCCCTTAATAGTTTAGCCATATCATTAACACTGGACGTTAGGGGAGCATCAGAGGTTGCTGTTGTTCCAATGATATCTTTAGTATCTACCCATATATTCATTGGTATTGGAAAAGTAGGATCTACATCGTTAATAAAGAACCCCGAAGTTAACTTGGGCTTATGTTCTTCAACACCTTTAGAGTAGCTAGATGTCATATTTAGTGGAGTAAGAATTTTATTTCTAATTGCTATGGATGGGTGCTGCTTTAAAACACGCTCTAAAATTATTCCTGCCAATGCGTAACCAGAATTTGAATACGAGTGTCCTTTGCTTGGTTCAAAGTCTGCAGGCTGGTTCAATGCAAAGCTTAATGGAAACATATCCGTTGTAACTTTCCCCTTGTTTGCATATTGCGCTTTAAAAAAAGCGTACTCGCCAGCATCGTTATATTCAAAAATCCCGCTCGTATGATTTAACAGCTGCCTTAAAGTCATTTTGTCTGAATATTGAATCTGGCTAAGTAATTCACTTTCAAGATATCTACTTATAGATGCATCAAGACTAAGAACTCCCTCATCCGCTAACATCGCCACCAATAGCGCGGTTAATTTTTTACCTGCGCTACCATTGGGAATGACAACATCAGTTGTCATTGGCTTCTTTTTTTCCAAATCTTTAAAGCCAGCACTACCGATGTAACTACCTATTTTTGTTTCGACCAAGAGTACCGCACCAGGGATATGCTCAGATATAAGGTTATCTAGCATAGGTTGATATTTTTTTTGATAATTAACGTTCTGACTTGATTGGTTATTCGCAGAACCAACGCTAGACAATAAGAAAGAAATGATAGTTAACCGTTTTATTAAATAATTTTTATTCACAAAATTCATCCATGATATAAACGTAACCCTTGGGCATATAACGCCCATTTAATTAGTGAAGCAATGTTGGCTGATTTTTTTGCGGGTCTTTACAAAAAGCAAGACAACTTGCGTAATCTGATTTAAATGCTTGTGTACGCCCGGCATGGGCATTTATTTATGAGGTGAAAGTCCTCTGCAGGAAGATCACCGTTTAATAACTCATTGTTATTAAACGCTAACTACTAGCGAATGGCAAGGGCTAAATCGTAAGAGATAGTCCGGAGGAAGCCGCTAGCAAATCTGCGAGCTGATGAACAAAAATATCATACTAGGCGTAGGCTGGAGGCGAGTTGGCACAAGACAACGAAGCCAAGTGATCTAACGGCCACCGTAAATGATGCAGTTGTGCAGAGAAAGTGAATGCAATTATCCGGGGAGATCTGTTTAACATGCAATTGATAAAGCAACCAGTGAGGAAACTGGTCGATCAAGCCTTGGCAATCAGTTTAGTTATCGAATTGATTGAGCGAATAAAGATAATAAATCAATCGCGCTTATCTGAGTAATCTTTTAAGTGATTAAACAGAAGTCAGCAGACGGCATAGTAGCCAAATGCTCATCGTAATGGATGAGACATGGTGAAGGCCTGAACATCTTAACTATAGGAGAGACCATAATTGAACTTGAAACCACATAGATCACCGTGTTGTGATAGTGACGCTCAGCGTTCGACTGTGAATAATACCTTAAATGAAACTAATCTGAATCACTCAGAATTAATGATACAGATATTCAGCGACCAAAATATTGGCACTGCATGGCAACATGTGAAAGCCAATAAAGGTGCGCCGGGTATTGATAATATGAAGATCGAGGAATTTAACCAATTTGCCGTGCAACACTGGCAAGAAATTAAATCTAAGATCCTCGATGGCACTTACCAAGCTCTTTCTGTTAAACGAGTTCGTATTCCTAAACAGGATGGCGGTGAGAGATTACTTGGGATCCCCGCTGTTATCGACAGAATGATCCAACAAGCAATTTCTCAGGTAATTAGCCCATATTTTGAGCCTGGATTTTCACCTCATAGCTATGGATATCGACCAGGTAAAAGAGCGAGTCAGGCAGTCAATTATGTTCAATTTTGTGTTAAACAAGGTTATAAAACTGCCGTTGATATTGATTTATCGAAGTTCTTTGATGAAGTAAATCATGACATGCTAATGAACCGTATTGGCCGTAAAATTAAAGACAAAGCGCTAATGCGATTACTCGGTAAATACTTACGTGCAGGGATCTCAGAAATAGAAACAGGTCTTTGGTTTGCATCCGATAAAGGTGTGCCGCAAGGTGGTCCTTTATCACCATTATTATCTAATATTTTACTAGATGAATTGGACAAGAAGCTATCCTATGAGCAACTCAAGTTTGCACGTTATGCCGATGATATTATCATTTTGGTGAAAACCAAAAGCTAAGGTAAACAAGTCAAAAGTGATATCAGCAATTACATAACCAAGCGTTTGAAATTGATTGTAAATGAATCTAAAAGTCGAGTCGGACCAGTATCTAGCTCTAAATTTCTAGGTTTTACCTTCCGTTATGGTCAGGTGCAGATCCATGAGTCTGCTTTAAAGCTATTTAAAGCAAAAGTCAGGAAGCTCACCAATCGTAATTGGGGTATCTCAATGAAATTACAAATTCATAAATTCACTCAATTCTTACGTGGTTGGGGTTATTACTTTTTGATAGCCAATGCTTATCAGCTCACGGTTGATCTTGATGCTTGGATCAGACGTCGACTGCGAATGTGTTATTGGCGACAATGGCGAAAACCACGCACTAAAGTGAGAAGTTTAATGAAGCTCGGTGTCAGTGAGTTCTTAGCAATATCGTGTGGTATCACGAGTACCAAAAGTAGGCGCTTTAGGCGAAGGCCCTTGTCGAAGTTCAAAAACCAAAGGGATTAATATAGCAATAAGCAATGAATTTTTGACTAAACAAGGGTTAGTATCATTAAGGGATGTTTGGATCAAGATTCATTACAGAGGATGAACCGCCCATTGCGGACCCGCATGATGGGTGGTGTGGGGGCTGGAGGTTAGAGACCTCCGGCTACCCGATTATACGAACTTTATCTTGAAACTTCAATATTTAGCGCTGTCTTTAAAATTAAACGATCTACTTGATTCCTAACAGCTTCAATATTGCTATTAGTTAAAACTACGTAACCAAATTTTTTATCAACAATAGACCGTGTAAGTCCAATCCAGCCATGATTAAATCCTGCAAAGCCGAGAAGCCTATTACCATTAACGATATCGTTAACATAACTCATACTCCAGCGATCTCCTGTATTATTTACAGGTTTGATCATTTCATCTATTAAGTCAGAGTGGAGTATTTTTGATCCATTGTAAGTACCATTACCATTCTTTAAAATTGCCATTGTAAATTTAGCTATGTCGTGTGGTGTACTTTGTAAGCCTGCTGCCGCTTGAGCTGTAAAGTAAACCATCGTTGTTGCTTTACCCTCTTCATCATAAGGCGTGGCTGATGCTTTTAATACACTCTCAGATACAACGAATGTGCTTGAATTCATTTCTAACGGAGTAAAAACTGATTTTTGCATATATTCTTCGAAAGATTGCTCGGTTACATCTTCAATCAACAGCTGTAATACCGTATAACCTCCACCAGAATAAGAAAATTCTTTATCTGGAACAGTAATAAGCTCAACTTTTCCTGAGCCGTTTGTTTTGCCATTTAATGAATCGACAATGTTAGGCAAAACCATCGGTGTTTCCCAGCCATCATAGCCACTCAATGAAAGTCCTGAAGTGTGGGACAAAATATTTCTTATCGTAACTTTATTAGTATCAAAATTTGATTTAGGTATTTTCCAACGCTTAAGATAATCATTTACAGGAATGTCTAACTCAACTAATCCCTTGTCAACAAGTCGCATCACTCCCCAAGACGTGAGTAACTTTGATATTGAACCAAGATTAAAGCCAGTATTACTATTAAATGTTTGCTGTTTTTCAACGTTAGAAAAATCATAGAATTTATATTTAATAATATCTTTATTATCGACTAATACTACAACGACCCCCGGCGCATTATTTATAGTCAACATATTAGGGACATTAGCATCTAATTCCCGCTCAATGAGAGAAAGGTTTACCGACGTATTTGCCTTTGTGATAAATGATAGGGATATAAAAAATAAAATGCACGCTAGTTTATGTACCACGGAGCCTCCTTGTTCGTATAACATTTGTATAAACGGCGTGCACACTTATCAGGTTATACCAATCAGATTATTTAA
>NZ_NQMR01000091.1 GCF_002276045.1 Pseudoalteromonas sp. NBT06-2
TAATTCACCGAGAATTGCTGTTATAAAAAAGAGAAAGTTGCAGAGCTAATATTGATTAGCTAAACTTGAACCCTATGATTTTTAATGACCATTAAAATGGAACAAAAATGAAAAAGATTGAAGCCATAATTAAGCCTTTTAAATTAGATGATGTACGCGAAGCGCTATCTGAAATCGGAATTTCAGGTATGACAGTATGTGAAGTCAAAGGTTTTGGTCGTCAAAAAGGACATACAGAGTTATACCGCGGCGCAGAATACATGGTCGACTTTTTACCAAAAGTGAAATTAGACATCGTATTAGCTGATGATGACGTAGACCGCGCAATTGATATGATTATCAAAACGGCGCAAACAGGTAAAATTGGTGATGGTAAAATATTTGTCACTGATATCGAACGTGTTGTAAGAATTCGTACTGGTGAAGAAGACGAAGAAGCAATATAGAACTTCGCATTCCTATAAATGTTAGGGGGCTACTCCGGCTCATTAGATCTCAGCTAAATTTCCTAAGCCTCTATTAAAAAATGCCAAAGTAACTTTAAGATACTTATTTTTTATAATATTTAGATACTAAAAGTATTATAACATTTCCGTTAATAAAGTGATCAATCAGCGGGAGTTCAAAGCGCTTTAGGCAAGGCATTGGTTACAGACAATGGTATTCCCTTATCAAAAGCAATAACGCAACATAAAGCGCTTTGAAACCCGCCTAAAAAGAGCTTTGAGAATTGACACTTCGTTGCAGTTCTAAAGGGAATAATACCAATACGAGTAAGTTAGTAATCAAATTTTAATAAGGATAAATTTTCAAGAACAAGGCGCTTGATTGAGTAATAGCAGGCTATTAGGATTGAAAGCAACGATGTTATTGGAATATTTAGTTCAGTTAAATTGAGTAATTATTTATTCGTATTGGTATAACCATAAATTCACTGAAATGGCTAGAATTGTAAAACCTCATATGCTCTGGGTGGTCACTTAATTATCGGAATTGGTATTAATGATCCTCGGAACAGTCAATCTGACTATTCCAAGATCTCGCAAGTAGTGGTTTTAATAGAGATGCGCAGCATCTCTATTAGGCATTTACAGAGCGAAGTAGTGCATTGATACCTACTTTATCACGCGTCTGCTTATCTACTTTTTTAACAATAATGGCAGCATATAGGCTATGAGTACCATCTTTAGATGGAATTGAGCCCGGTACAACGACTGCGCCAGCAGGTACTCTGCCGTAATGTGTTTCACCGGTTTCACGATCGTAAATACGGGTACTTTGACTGATGTAAACCCCCATAGAAATTACTGCTCCTTGCTCTACGACGACACCTTCTACAATTTCGGAACGTGCACCAATAAAACAGTCATCTTCAATGATAGTCGGGTTAGCTTGTAATGGCTCTAATACGCCGCCTATACCTACACCACCAGACAAATGTACATTTTTGCCTATTTGTGCACATGAACCAACAGTAGCCCATGTATCTACCATAGTGCCATCATCTACAAATGCACCAATGTTTACATATGAAGGCATTAATACAACATTTTTACCAATAAAACTGCCTTTACGTGCGACAGCATTAGGCACTACGCGCATGCCTTCTTGTTGAAATTGCTCTGGTGTATAGTCGGTAAATTTAAGCGGTACTTTATCCCAATATTGATTTACACCATCGTTTAATGCTTGGTTGTGGTTTATTCTAAAAGACAATAAAACGGCTTTTTTAAGCCATTGATGAACAACCCACTCACCAGAAAATTTTTCTGCTACACGGGCTTTGCCTGAATCTAATTGTGACAGGGCTTCTAATATCGCTTCTTTAACATCTTTTGCTACTGTATCTGGTGTAATGTTATCGCGGTTTTCCCACGCACTTTCAATTATGTTTTTTAAATCTGACATTATCTGTCCTTTATTCCGTTTCTTTATTTAGATTTTCTGATAATGCTTGGCTTACTTTAGCTTGCATATCAGCATCTAAGGCTTGGTATTGATCGTCTGAAACCACAAAAAAATCTTCAGCGCGTTCGCCTACAGTTGTGATCCTAGCTGCATGAATATGTAATCTGGTTTTTTGGAATACATTGGCTATTTTTGTCAGTAATCCTGGGATATCGACACCTTGTATTTCTATCAGCGTTCTATCTTTTCTACCATGAGGTCTAATGATAACCTGAGGTTTTATATTGAATCCTTTAAAGCGCTTAGAACGGTTCTTTTTAATTCTAATCTTTTTATGGGGTTCATTTAGTGAATGTTCAATACCCCGTCTAATAGAGTTTATTCGGCTAGTTGATTCTATTGCCTTACCATTTTGCTCTAAAATTACAAAGCTTTCTATAGCATAACCATCTTTTGTTACCATGACTTGAGCATAATGGATATGTGTTTTTTTATTACCTAAAGCACTTACAATACGAGCAAATAAATTTATTTTATCAGGACAGTATACAAAAACCTGTGTACCGCCATGCATGGCTTTTTCTGATATCATAACCAAAGGTTGAGATAAATCTTTTGATGTAAGTAAACTCTCGCCATGCCAAGCGATTTGTAATGCGCTAAAACGGCTGAAGTAGTCTGTTTTAAAACGATTCCATAAAAAATCTATTTGTGTTTCATTAAAACCTAAACTGATTAATTTTTGCTTTGCATGTTGTTTTTTATCTCTAATTTGATCTCGTAAATCCATTGGGTTTTCAAGCCCCAATCTTAATGCCCTTTGAGTTGATAAGTATAATTCACGTAATAGTGTATTCTTCCAACTATTCCAAAGATTACTGTTGGTCGCGCGAATATCGGCAAGTGTTAAGCAATAAAGATAATTTAAACGTTTTTCATTTTTTACCCGTTTTGCAAATTCAGTTATGACATCTGGATCGGTTATGTCTTTACGTTGTGCAGTGATTGACATAAGTAAATGATTTTCCACTAACCAAGCAATAAATTTACCTTCAAAATCAGATAGCTGATGTAACTTAGCAAATACGATAGTATCTAAAGCACCAAGTTCTGAGTGATCGCCGCCTCTGCCTTTGGCAATATCATGAAATATACCTGCTAAATAAAGTAATTCAGGTTTTTCCATACGAATGGCTATTTCACGACATAAAGGAAAGTCTTTGATACTGTCATTTTGAAAATAATGATGAAGATTCTGAATGACTTTATGTGTATGCTCATCAACTGTATATGCATGGAATAAATCAAACTGCATTTGACCAAAAATATTACGCCACTGCGGTAAATAAGCTGCCATAATGCCATGCTTATGCATTAAGGTGAACGCACGACCCATACCATTAGGGTGGCGGATCAACCTTAAAAAGGCAGCCCTACATCCTGCGTAATCTTGTAAATCACCTAATAAACGGCGCCGAACCTGACGTAATGCTCTTAAGGTACTTGGGTAAATATGGGTGATTGTAGGGTTGTTTGCCACATGCTCGAATAATTCAAATATCTTCTCGCGGTTAAAAAAGACTGAAGCATCTTTTACCTTTATTTGATGATCAATACGTACAAAATCATGATCTAAGGCTTCAATTTTATGGTTGTTTCTATCAGGTAAAATACTGTGCTCAAAGTATCTTAGCAGCATTTGGTTTAGCTCTCGGATCCGACTCATAATTCTAAAAAGTCGCTTCATCATTCGCTCGACAGAGGCTTTGCCATCTGCACCAAAACCTAATAACTCAGCAGCGAGAGGTTGGTGATCAAATAACAGCCTGTTTTCAGCTCTTCCAGCAGCAAGGTGAAGCGCAAATCGTATATTCCAGAGGTTTAATAAACACTCTAATAATTCTTGATGTTCTTCATATGTTAAATATCCATCCGTGATCAAATCACTCAGAAGTTGAGATTTAAAGTGTTTTTTTGCAACCCAAATAATGGATTGAATATCTCTAAGTCCGCCTGGATTTTCTTTTAAATTAGGTTCTAGATTATAAGTTGTACCATGACATTTTTTATGGCGTAAATCCTGTTCTTGAACTTTTGCCAAAAAGAAAGCTTCTGAACTCCAATATTGGTTTTGTACTAGTGTATCTTGCAACTCTTGAAATGCATTTTCACACCCGATTACTAAACGGCTTTCTAGTAGACTAGTTGCAAAACAAACATCTTGTTTTTTATATTCAATAGTTTGCTTTAATGTACGAACACTATGCCCTATATCGAGATTTAAATCCCATAGCATAGTGATAAATTTACTTATTTTTTCACATTCTTGAGATGTGGGTTCTTTATCTGATAATAGTAAAAAATCTATATCAGAATAGGGGTGAAGCTCTCCACGTCCATAACCACCTACAGCAATAAGATTAAAATGGTTATTTTCATTCAGATTATAGTGCTGGAATAATTGGGATAACAACTGATCAATATAAGATGCCCGTGCATTGATAAGTCTTTCAACCGGCTGAAGAGAAAACTCATCTTTAAGCCAAATGTAAAAATTAGCAATAGAGTTTTTGTAATCTTCAAGTAATTCACATTGGGCAAGTTTTTTTACTTGTTCTTTAGGTACAGCCATAATTTTATATCCATATCACTTTAAAATGCAGGATTTAGAGATGATTTTGTAAAGTATTGATTGTACACAATGGATTTGCCTTATCAAATGTAATCTAAGATATTAGAATGAAATTAACTCAATAACAGGCTGTGTTTGTTGCGGTTGGTATGTTGAAGAGGTTTAAATAGCAAAGTGACTTAGCTTGAAATCAATTTAAAAACAAAGCCACTTTTGAAATTTTTAGATGATGATCAATGTTCAATTACGCGTTCAATTTTGTCATCATCTCTTAGCGTTAAAACTTCAACGCCATTGTCTGTTACTAATAAAGTATGCTCCCATTGAGCAGATAGGCTTCTGTCTTTAGTGACAACAGTCCAATTATCTTTTAATACCTTACATTGGCGTTTACCAGCATTAACCATAGGTTCGATAGTAAAACACATGCCTTTTTTTAATACTTCGCCTGTGCCCGCTTTACCATAATGCATAACTTGAGGATCTTCATGAAAACCTGCGCCTATACCATGGCCACAATATTCACGCACGATTGAATATTTAAATCCTTCAGCATATTTTTGAATTGCAGCGCCAAGGTCTCCTAAGCGCACACCCGGTTTGACCATTTTTATTGCGATATATAAACTTTCTTGAGTAACTTCAGATAAGCGTTTGCCTTGAATATTTGGCGTGCCGATATAAAACATCTTTGATGTATCACCATGGTAACCGTCTTTAATAACGGTAATATCAATATTAATAATATCACCATCTTTCAGTGGTTTTTCGTTTGGAATACCGTGACAAATCACGTGATTAACTGATGTACAAATTGATTTAGGAAAACCATGATAATTTAAAGGAGCTGGAATTGCTTTTTGTACATCTACAATATAATTGTGACACATCGTGTCTAACTCAAGAGTCGTGATACCTTCTTTAACATGGGGTGCTATCATTTCTAATACATCAGCAGCCAAACGGCCAGCTATACGCATTTTTTCTATTTCAGCAGGTGTTTTTATGACTGCGCTCATTTATGCTCCGAAGCAAATTATTGTTCAAAAATTGAATAACAAAATCAATAAAGATTGGAATTGTACATCAGTTCATGATATAAAGCGCGCGTCCTTTTTACAATTAAAATTAGAAATTTAAGTTCTCATTATGAAAACTTACATAAATGACTTGTTTTGTTGTATTTAAGAGATATTAAATCGATATATTATTAATTAATATGTTAACTAAAATCACACACACATCGACACATGCGCTTGGGTGCACGTTTATTTTTAATTAAATAAAAGTGTTAGTGGTATGGGATGTGTGGAGGCCTAACCCAAAATTAAATTAAGGAATTAAAAAATGGCAAACGTTTCAATGCGCGATATGCTTCAAGCTGGTGTTCACTTTGGTCACCAAGCACGTTACTGGAATCCAAAGATGAAGCCTTTCATTTTCGGTGCTCGTAACAAAGTTCATATCATCAACTTAGAACAAACTGTTCCTATGTTCAATGATGCACTTTCTTTTATTGGTAAAACTGCATCTAACAAAGGTAAAATCCTTTTTGTTGGTACTAAGCGCGCGGCAAGTGAAGCGGTTAAAGAAGCTGCTATTCGTTCTGACCAGTACTTCGTAAATCACCGTTGGTTAGGTGGTATGCTTACTAACTGGAAAACAGTTCGTCAGTCTATCAAGCGTTTAAAAGACCTTGAAACAATGAGCCAAGACGGTACTTTTGAAAAGCTTTCTAAGAAAGAAGTATTAACACTTACTCGTCAAATGGAAAAGCTAGATAAAAGCCTTGGTGGTATCAAAGATATGGGCGGTTTACCGGACGCTATCTTTGTAATCGATGCAGATCACGAGCATATCGCTATTCGCGAAGCAAACAATCTAGGTATTCCAGTAGTATCTATCGTTGATACTAACTCTAACCCAGATGGCGTTGATTAC
This sequence comes from Pseudoalteromonas sp. NBT06-2, assembly GCF_002276045.1. Taxonomy (GTDB): domain Bacteria; phylum Pseudomonadota; class Gammaproteobacteria; order Enterobacterales; family Alteromonadaceae; genus Pseudoalteromonas. The sequence continues at coordinate 6,482 of NZ_NQMR01000091.1, forward strand.
ATCGTACCTGGTAACGATGATGCAATCCGTGCTGTACAGCTTTACACTGGTGCGATGGCTGATGCAGTTATCGAAGGCCGTGAAAGCAACATTGCTGTTCAAGCTGAAAAAGACGACTTCGTAGAAGTTGAATAAGTATTAAGTAATTACTTTTTACTTCAATAGGGGCTAATTTATAATGTAAATTATGATTGGCCCCTGTTTTTATTTAATTTTATTGTTTTGAGGAATTTCTAATGGCTGTAACTGCTGCCCAAGTTAAAGAATTACGCGAGCGCACTGGCGCTGGTATGATGGATTGTAAAAAAGCGTTAATTGCAACTGATGGTGACATCGAGTTAGCAATTGAAAATATGCGCAAAAGTGGCGCTGCTAAAGCTGCTAAAAAAGCAGGTAATATTGCTGCCGAAGGTACTATTCTTATCAAGCAAGGCGAAGGTTTTGCTGCGTTATTAGAAGTTAACTGTCAAACTGACTTCGTTGCTAAAGATGAAAGCTTCCTAGCTTTTGCTAACTCAGTGCTTGACGTTGCTGCTACATCTAAAGTAACTATCGAAGCGCTACAGGCACAATTTGAAGAAGCACGTGTTACTTTAGTAACAAAAATTGGTGAAAACATCAATGTTCGTCGTGTTCAATACATAGATGGTACTACGCTAGCTACTTACCGTCACGGTGAGCGAATTGGTGTTGTAGTTGCTGGTGAAGCTGACGAAGAAACACTTAGACACGTTGCAATGCACGTTGCGGCATCAAACCCAGAGTTTGTAAACCCTGAAGATGTGCCTGCTGATGTTGTTGAAAAAGAAAAAGCAGTTCAAATCGATATCGCTATGAATGAAGGTAAACCTGCTGAAATTGCTGAAAAAATGGTTGTAGGCCGAATGAAAAAATTTACTGGTGAGATCTCTCTTACTGGTCAAGCTTTCATCATGGAACCTAAGAAAACGGTTGGTACTATTCTTAAAGAAAAAGGTGCAACTGTATCTAACTTCGTGCGTTTAGAAGTTGGCGCTGGTATCGAAAAGAAAGAAGAAGATTTTGCTGCTGAAGTTGCTGCTCAAATAGCTGCTGCTAAAGCTTAATCCTTTAATTTGTCTATAAGCAGGGCGTTTTTGCTTTGCTTCATAAGATAAAATTATTTAGAATAGCCGCGTTGTCATTTTATTAATGTACGCGGTTATTTTTTGCCCGTTTTTATCCCTATTTCTAGCCAGGTAACTTATGAATATAAATCGAAAACCAATTTTTAGACGTGTTTTATTAAAACTCAGTGGTGAAGCTTTAATGGGCGATGAAGGTTTTGGTATTGATCCAAAAGTTCTCGACCGTATGGCGCAAGAGATTAAAGAATTAGTAGAATTAGGAATAGAAGTTGGCTTAGTTATTGGCGGTGGTAACTTCCTGCGTGGTGGTACATTAGCTGAAACAGGGATGAACCGTGTTGTTGGCGATCATATGGGTATGCTAGCAACGGTTATGAATGGTCTTGCAATGCGTGATGCATTACACCGTGCATTTGTAAATGCACGTTTAATGTCTGCGATTCCTTTAAATGGTGTATGTGAAGCTTATAACTGGTCAGAAGCAATTAGTTTATTAAAAACGGGTCGCGTTGTTATTTTTGCTGCTGGTACGGGTAACCCATTTTTTACCACAGACTCAGCAGCTTGTTTACGTGGTATTGAAATTGAAGCAGATACCGTAATTAAAGCAACTAAAGTAGACGGCGTTTATAATGATGATCCTGCAAAAAATCCTGATGCATCATTATTTAGCCATTTAAGCTATGATGAAATCATTGAAAAAGAATTAAAGGTGATGGATTTAGCTGCATTTACATTAGCGCGTGATCACAATATGCCAATCAGTGTTTTTAACATGAATAAACCTGGTGCGTTAAAAAGTGTGATCATGGGTGAGGGTGAAGGTACACTTATTTCATCTCAAAGTTCGGTTGACGCCACAGAATAATTAAGTTCCAGGATAGATATTCTGGTTATTAAAAAATATAGGAATAATACTGTGATTAATGAAATTAAAAACGATACTAAAACACGTATGCAAAAAAGCGTTGATGCGTTATCAAATCAATTAATTAAAATTCGCACAGGTCGTGCGCATCCAAGTCTTCTGGATAGTATTATGGTTCCATACTATGGCGCTAATACACCATTAAAGCAAGTTGCAAATATTGTGATTGAAGATGCGCGTACTTTAGCAATTACAGTTTTTGATAAAGAGTTAACTAAAGCGGTTGATAAAGCGATTATGATGTCTGATTTAGGTTTAAACCCTATGTCAGCAGGCACTGTTATACGCGTACCATTACCACCGTTAACAGAAGAGCGTCGTAAAGATTTTATCAAACTTGTACGTGGCGAAGTTGAAGGTGGCCGTGTCGCTATCAGAAATATACGTCGAGATGCTAATAGTGATTTCAAAGCGTTACAGAAAGATAAAGAAATATCTGAAGATGAACAACGTCAAGCTGAAGATGAAGTTCAAAAATTGACTAACTTATATATAAAAGAAATGGATGAGCAATTAGCAGCCAAAGAAAAAGAATTAATGGAATTTTAATTCCAGTACATCTGTAAAATATTAGAGATTAAACGCCGGCTAGGGTATACTAGTCGGCGTTTTTTTATGGAATATAAACAGTTAATGGTTCTTAATGAGTGAAATAACACAACAATCTTTACCTAATCATATTGCTATTATCATGGATGGGAATGGGCGATGGGCGCAAGCTCAGGATAAACCACGTGTTTTTGGCCATAAAAAAGGTGTCGATGCGGTTCGAAATGCTGTGGTTTTTTGTCAAAAATTAGAAATATCATCCCTCACATTGTTTGCATTTAGTAGTGAAAATTGGCAAAGGCCTGAACAAGAAGTTAGTACGCTAATGGAGCTGTTTATGTTTGTACTTACCAAGGAAGTAAAAAAACTTCATAAAAACAATGTAAAGCTAAGAATTATGGGGGAACTCTCCCGCTTTTCTGACAAACTTCAAAAGCGTGTGATTGAAGCTGAAACATTAACAAGAAATAATACTGGTCTTTGTCTTAACATCGCTGCTAACTATGGTGGTCGCTGGGATATAACACAAGCAACACAAAAAGTTGCTACTTTAGTATCTGAAGGCAGAATTAAAAATGAAGATATTAATGAAGATCTTATTTCCCAACATATTATGATGGCAGATCAACCCGATTTAGATTTATTGATCAGAACGGGTGGTGATCTTCGAATTAGTAACTTTTTGTTATGGCAAGCTGCCTATGCAGAATTATATTTTACTGATATTTTATGGCCTGACTTTAATGATGAAGCATTTGCTGATTCAATTGCGTGTTACGTATCTCGAGAGCGACGTTTCGGTTGTACCGGCGGACAAATAAAACAATTACTCGCTTAAATTCCCAAATGTTTTTTACGCAAAATTTTAATTTAAAAGGTAAACAGTTTGCTCAAACATAGAATAATGACTTCTCTTGTACTGGCTCCTGCAGCTTTAGGGCTAGTATTTTATACCCCATTAATGATTTTTAGCTATATGGCTGCTGTGATAGTGTTAGTTGGATCTTGGGAATGGTCCGGTTTTATGGGTCTTAAAAAAATAGCCCATAGATTAGTATATGTTATAGTGACAGCAGTGATTTTATCTGCTTTACATTTACATTGGCCAATAGAGTCTTTATGGCAAGGTAATAAATTGCTATCGGATGCAAATTATTTATTTACTGTTTCTGTTGCCTGGTGGTTAGTTGCTACAACTTTAGTATGGCAGTACCCTTCGATGTCAAAATCCTGGAATAAAGGCATACTCATGCGTGCCATAGCTGGTTTACTAACGCTTATTCCTTTATGGTTAGCGCTTAATGCACTTAGAAGTGCATCATATGAAGAGTCAACATTACATGGTTCCATTCTGATTATGATCGTATTAGGCATTGTTTGGAGTGCCGATATTGGTGCATATTTTTCAGGTAAAAACTTTGGCAAACATAAGTTAATGCCAAATGTAAGCCCTAATAAAACCATCGAAGGTTTAGCAGGCGGCATTATTGCAAGCACGCTATTCATTTTGATTTTTTGCTATTTTTCGGGAATAGAGCAAGATAAATGGTTTTTATATTCATGTGTCACTATTTTTATTGCCGTTTTTTCTGCTATAGGTGATTTATTAGAAAGTATGTTTAAACGTGAAGCTGGATTAAAAGACAGTGGACGTTGTTTACCTGGACATGGTGGTATTTTAGATCGTATTGATAGCTTAACAGCAGCAGCTCCTATATTTGTCGCTTTTTATGCTTGGATATTAAGTTCATGATTTTAAATACATTTGATGTGAATCACAATCAGCAACAGGTTTGTATTTTAGGATCTACAGGTTCTATTGGTGTTAGTACATTAGATGTTATCCGTCAAAATCCACAGTTTTCAGTATTTGCATTGACTGCAGGGAAAAACGATACGTTAATGCTGGCGCAGTGTATCGAGTTTAAACCTGACTTTGCAGTGATGCATGATGAGCAAAGTGCTGGGCGATTAAAAAGTGCTTTACATAGTCATAATAGTGAAACAAAAGTCTTTTCTAGCACATCAGCAATGTGCGACCTTGTTAAAGCGCATGAAGTCGATATTGTTATGTCGGCAATTGTAGGGGCCGCAGGATTATTACCAACATTAGCCGCAGTTGAAGCGGGTAAAAAAGTTTTATTAGCAAATAAAGAATCTTTGGTCATGTCCGGCCAATTATTTATCGATAAAGTTAAAAAGCATGGTGCTACTTTATTGCCAATCGACAGTGAACATAATGCAATATTTCAATGTTTGCCTAGGAAAATGCAAAAATCTGGACACAATGGCAATTTATTAGAGCAAGGCATAAGTAAAATTTTATTGACAGGCTCTGGTGGCCCTTTCTTAAAACGTGATGTTAATACTTTAAGCTCAGTTACAGTAGATGAAGCTGTAGCACATCCTAATTGGAGCATGGGCAGAAAAATATCTGTTGATTCTGCAACCATGATGAATAAAGGCTTGGAGTTTATTGAAGCTAAGTGGCTTTTTAACGCTAGTGTTGATGATATTGAAGTTGTGATACATCCTCAAAGCATTATACATTCCATGGTGCAGTATAGAGATGGTTCTGTATTGGCTCAAATGGGTAACCCTGATATGCGTACACCGATTGCACATGCGCTTGCATATCCAAGTCGCATAGACTCAGGTGTAAAGCCTTTGGATTTCACCTCAGTGGCTGACTTTTCATTCACAGCACCTGATTTGTCTCGCTATCCAAACTTAAAACTTGCAATGGATGCTTGTCGTTTAGGACAAGCTGCCACCACAGTAATTAATGCCGCAAATGAAGTTGCTGTAAGTGCCTTTTTATCAAATAAAGTTGGTTTTACAGATATATACAAAATTAACGCTCAAGTATTAAATAAAATGCCAAGTGCTCAGGCTATCACACTCGATGATATTTTAGATGTAGATAAAAATGCGCGGATTTATGCTTTTGAAATTATCAATAAGGAATTTGCTTAATGCTTGATTTTATTTGGAACTTAGCTTCGTTTATATTTGCGTTAGGTATCCTAGTCACAGTTCATGAGTATGGTCATTTTTGGGTTGCAAGAAAAGCCGGAGTAAAAGTGCTTCGATTCTCTATTGGTTTTGGAAAACCTTTGGTTTCTTGGCATGACAAGCTTGGTACTGAGTATGTCATTGCAGCTATTCCGCTAGGCGGCTACGTAAAAATGCTTGATGAGCGTGTTGAAGAAGTCACCGATGACGAAAAGCACCTTTCATTTAATAGTAAATCTGTACAAGCTCGAATTGCGATTGTCGCGGCTGGACCATTTGCCAACTTTGCATTTGCAATAGTGCTTTTATGGACTATGTACATGTTAGGTGTTCAGTCTGTTAAACCCGTTATAGGTAGTATTGAAACAAGTAGTAGAGCTCAAATTGCAGGTATTAAGCCAGAGCAAACACTCATTTCAATTGGTAATGAAACAGTGTTCGATTGGAGAGAAACCACTTTTGCATTAATGCAAAATATGGGAGAGTCGAAGGTTAAAGTTGTTGTTAAAGACCCTCTTGAAGGTCAAATTGTTAAAAACTTAAACCTTGAAGGTTGGACGTTAGGTGATGATGTGAAGTCACCTTTACACTCTGTCGGTATTACACCTTTTAGACCTTTAATCACCACGAAATTCGCGCATATTGCAGAAAATTCTGCTGCTCAAAAGTATGGTTTGCAGGTAGGCGATAAAGTTTATTTAATTGACGGTGAAAAAATATCGAGTTGGACTCAGCTAGTCAGTATTATACAAGCTTCGGCAAATAAATCATTATTAATGACAATTAGTCGTGGTGATGAAAAATTGAACATAAATGTTGTACCTGATAATAAACCAACTAAAGATGGGTTTAGCCAAGGATATCTAGGTGTGGTACCTTTAGCTTCTAAATGGCCAGAAGGTTATATAATAACAAGACAATATGGACCTATCGATGGATTCATTCAGGGTGTCGATAAAACTTGGCAGATGATATCCTTAAGTTTTGAAATGATTGGGAATTTGTTAACAGGACAAATTTCAGTAAAAAATTTAAGTGGCCCAATAGGCATAGCACAGGGTGCTGGAGCGAGTGTTAGTTATGGTTTAGTTGCTTTTTTAAGCTTCTTAGCATTAATTAGTGTTAATTTGGGTGTTTTTAACTTATTGCCCTTGCCAATTCTTGATGGCGGGCATTTAATGTATTACATAATTGAACTTATCAGAAAAAAACCGGTCTCTGAAAAGACACAAGAATTTGGTTTTAGAATTGGTGCATTAGTTTTATTATTGTTGACTGGCTTTGCGCTATTCAATGATTTTATGCGGTTGTAAAGGGTAAAAGATAATAAAATGGCTATAAAAAAATATTTGGCTGCAACAAGTTTAATTGGAGCAAGTTTTGCTTCATTAGGCCAAACTGCTTTTATCGTAGAAGATTTAAAAGTTGAAGGGTTGCAAAGAGTTGCTCTTGGTGCTGCGTTAACACATATCCCTATCAATGTGGGTGATAATCTAGATGACTATACAATATCAAAAACGATAAAGTCATTATACGGTTCGGGTCACTTTGATAATATTAAAGCTTATAGAGATGGCCAAACACTTATTTTTAAAGTGAAAGAGCGACCTACAATTAGCTTTATCGAATTTGATGGCAATAAAGATATCAAAGATGAGCAACTTAACGAATCTCTTGAAGGTCAAGATATTCGTCAAGGTGAGCCGCTAGATAAGACGGTAATCGATAATATTGAAAAAGGACTTGTCGAGTTCTTCCATAGTATTGGTAAATACAATGCGACAGTCGATATCAGTATTACCAATTTACCGAGAAATCGCGTTAAGTTAAAATTAAAATTTGATGAAGGTGATGCTGCATCCGTTCGTCAAATTAACTTAGTAGGTAACAACCTTTTCTCTGATGAAGAATTATTACAGCAAGTAGAATCGCAACAAGATTTATCTTGGTGGGAGTTTATGGGCAGTGATAGATATCAAAAGCAAACAATACAAGGTGATTTAGAAAAAGTTCGTAGTTACTACTTAGACCGTGGTTATTTACAATTTAATATAGACTCTACTCAAGTATCTGTTAGCCCAGATAAAGAATCTGTTTACGTATCCGTTAATTTAACGGAAGGTGATAAATTTACCGTGAGCGGTTTTGATTTTATTGGTGATTTACTGGATCGTGAAAAATTGATCCGTTCAATTATCCCACTTCGAGCAGGTAAACTTTATAACGGTTCAGTTGTAACGTCATCAGAAGAATTTATCAAAAGTTATTTAGCGCGTTTTGGTTATGCAAATGCTGAAGTAAGAACAATTCCTGAAGTAGATGAAGAAAATAATGAAGTTAAACTGACATTATCTGTTAATCCGGGGAAACGAGTTTACGTTCGTCGAATTAACGTTGCTGGTAATGCCAATACAGCCGATGAAGTAGTTCGTAGAGAAATGACGCAACTTGAAGGAGGTTGGCTATCTAACCAGTCTTTAGAGCGTTCAAAAATTCAAATACAACGCTTAATGTACATGGAGAGTGTTGAATTTGATGTAATACCTGTCCCTGGGAAAGATGATCAAGTTGATGTGGATTTCTCTGTAAAAGAACAATCAGCTGGTAGCTTTAATGCGGGTCTAGCTTATGGTTCATACTACGGACTGCAATTTAATATTGGAATTAGTGAATCTAACTTCTTAGGTTCAGGTAACCAGGTTGCGTTTAACATCAATACTTCAACAGGTTCAGAAGCTGTTAGCTTATCTCATACTGACCCTTACTTTACGCCAGACGGTGTAAGTTTAGGTAACCGTATTTTCTACCGTAATTATGATGCAAGTAAGTTTAGCCTTGTAGAATATAAGAGTACTTCATACGGTATTGGTAGTAACTTGGGCTTTCCAATTAATGCGATTAACCGTATTAACTTTGGTGTGACCTTAAGTAAAGAAGAGCTTTCACAGCTGTCTGAATACGAACAAACACGTATTATGCGTGAAACATTCTTAGATCCAGAAGATCCTGATGCCGGTTTTGACTTTACAAAGCTTGAATTAAGTCTTGGTTGGTCAAGAATGACCTTGAACCGTGGTTTATTCCCAACAGCGGGTTCTAAGCAAACATTAACGCTTAAAGGTACAACTCCGGGCTCTGATTTAACTTACTTTAAAATTAATTATGATTCTAAGTTTTACTGGCCAATCAGTAATGATCATAAGTGGTCATTTATGACTCGAGCGGCGTTTGGTTACGGTAATGGTTATGGTACCACTAATGGTTATGACCAAATTTTACCAGTTCAAGACTTCTTTAGAATTACAGAGTCAGAATTACGTGGTTTTGATAGAAATACTATCTTGCCAAGAGCGGTTGTTCGTGGACCTAGCCCATTACCTGGCACTCCATCTCCAGATGGCAATACAAGTAATATTGGTGGCGATCCAGAGTTTGACCAAATTAGCATGGCAGGTCGTATTGGTGGTAATGCCAAAGCACTTGCAGGTTTAGAGTTAATTGTACCAACACCATTTTTAGATGACGATAATACCAGCTCAGTAAGAACAAGTTTCTTTGTTGATGCTGCAAATGTTTGGGATACTGAATTTGACGTAAATCGTTTCTCTAATTTATCACCAGATGAAAAGGCTAAACTTGATGATTACTCAGATCCTTCAAGGTTCCGTGTAGCAACTGGTATGTCTGTTCTATGGATATCTCCTATGGGGCCAATGGTTATTAGTTTCGCTTATCCACTTAAAAAAGAAGAAGACGACAAAACTAAATCTATTAGCTTTAACATAAGTAATACTTTTTAACAGAATTTTTAAAGGAATTTATTGTGAACAAAATTATTAAATCAAGCATATTTTCAACTATGATGTTAAGCGCTTCATCAACTGTTATGGCACATAACGTAGCAGTAATTGATATGCAACAAATTTTCAGTCAACTACCGCAAATGAGCACTATTGAGAAAACGTTACAAAATGAATTTGCCGAGCGTCGTCAAGAAATTGAAAAATTACAAGGTGACATTCGTTTTGAAGCTGAAAAATTCAAACGTGAAAGTGCAACTATGAGCAAAACTCAAAAAGATGCTTTAACTGAAAAGTTACAAAATATGCAAAAAGATTTTGCTGCTAAAGCTCGTCCTTTAGAGCAAGAAATAAAATTACGTCAAAATCAAGAGTTAGCTAAAGTTCAAGCGCTTGTTTTACAAGCGGTAGAGTCTGAAGCTAAAGCGAGTAAAATTGATGAAGTTAAAAATAAAGCTGCTTTAGTTTATTTTGATGCTAAAAAAATCAAAGACATTTCTTCTAAAATTATTGAAAGAGTAAGCAAACTTAAATAATGCAACATTTTACACTAGCCTACTTGGCTGAATATTTAGGCGCAGAACTCGTTTGTGGCCATGATGATAAAGACACTAAAGCTGTGGGTGAGTTAGTAATAACACGCATCGCAACTTTAGAGTCTGCTCAAGATGGACAAATTAGTTTTTTAGCGAATAAAAAATACCGAAAACAACTTGATGTAACTCAAGCAACTGCTGTTATTTTAACTGATGCTGATACTCAGTACTTTGAAGGTAATAAGCTTGTTTTAGCTAATCCATATTTAGCTTATGCAAAACTTGCGCAGCTAATGGATACCACACCAAAATCTGCTAATGGTGTGCATGCTTCTGCTGTGATCCATGCTGATGCTGTTGTTAGCCCTAGTGCCTCTATTGCTGCTAATGCGGTTATTGAAGCGGGTGCTATAATTGGCGATGATTGTCAAATTGGACCTGGTTGTTTTATTGGTGAAAAAGCTAAAATTGGCACTAATTGTAAAATTTGGGCTAATGCAACTATTTATCATGAAGTAGAGCTTGGTGATAACTGTATTATTCATTCAAATACGGTTTTAGGTTCTGATGGCTTTGGTTTTGCGAATGAGCAAGGCCAATGGGTTAAAATCCCACAGTTAGGTTCTGTTATTATTGGTTCAAGTGTTGAAATTGGTTCCAGTACTACGGTTGATCGTGGTGCGTTAGGTAATACTGAAATACATTCTAATGTGATTATCGATAATCAATGTCAAATTGCACATAATGTTGTGATTGGGCAAGGTACTGCTATGGCAGCATGTTCGGTAATTGCAGGTAGCACTAAGGTCGGCCAGTATTGTCAAATTGCAGGTTTATGTGGCATCAATGGCCATATTGAAATTTGTGATAGTGTGATACTAACAGGCATGGCTATGGTAACTTCGTCAATCACTGAGCCTGGTGTTTATTCTTCAGGCATACCACATGGTAAAAATAGAGATTGGCGTAAACAAATGGCGCATTTACGCCATATTGGTGATATGAATAAAAAAATTAAAGAGCTTGAAAAAATTACAGCTACTTTAGTTAAAGTTGAATAAAAGGAATCGTATTTTGGCTAAAGAATTAAATGGCTTTGATATTCAAGAAATAATGGCTTTATTACCACATCGTTACCCAATGCTATTGGTTGATAAAGTGGTAGATTATGAAGCTGGTAAATACTTACATGCAATCAAAAATGTAACTGCTAACGAGCCTATTTTTACTGGTCACTTCCCAGGTCAACCTATTTTTCCAGGTGTGATGATTTTAGAAGCGATGGCTCAAGCAACTGGTTTATTAGGTTTCAAAACGACTGAAGGTCGTGCTGATAATGAACTATACTTATTCGCTGCAATTGATAACGCAAGATTTAAGCAACCAGTTTACCCTGGTGATACCATGCATTTACATGTGAATTTTATAAAAGAACGTCGTAATTTATGGAAGTTCGATTGTGAAGCAAAAGTAGACGGCAAGGTTGTTTGTACTGCTGAATTAATGTGTGCTAGAAGAGAGTTATAAGCGTGATCCATTCCTCTGCAATTATTGAGCCTGGAGCTCAACTTGGTAAAAATGTTAAAGTAGGTCCTTGGAGCTACATAGGTAATGATGTAGTGATTGGTGATGATTGTATCATTGAATCTCACGTTGTTATTAAGGGACCATCAGTGATTGGTTCTGGTAATCATATATTTCAATTTGCGTCAGTAGGTGAAGCCTGCCAAGACAAAAAATATGATAATGAACCTACCAAACTCATTATTGGTGATAATAATATTATTCGTGAATGTGCAACGATACACAGAGGCACTATCCAAGATAAAGGGATTACAAAAATAGGTAGTAATAACTTATTTATGGCTTATACCCATGTTGCCCATGATTGTATTATTGGAGATAACTGTATATTTGCTAATAATGCAAGTGCAGCGGGTCATGTTCATGTTGGTGATTGGGTAATACTTGCGGGTAATGCAGGTATACATCAATTTTGTCATGTAGGTTCACATGCGTTTGTTGGTATGTACTCAGGTATTAATAAAGATGTGCCGCCTTTTGTTACAACGATTGGCACACCAGCAAAAACAGTATCGATTAATACTGAAGGTATGAAACGCAGAGGTTTTAATTCTGATGAAATAATGGCAACACGTCGAGCCTACAAAACTATCTATAGAAAAGGTTTAATGGTTGATGAAGCGATTGAACAAATGGCTGACGATATTTCAAAATATTCTGCAGTAAAAATGTTTGCTGAATTTATTAAAAATTCAGGCCGAGGCATTACAAGATAGTATCTACCTGTAGCCTTTAAAAATGCGGATGTAGCTATCAAAATAAAGACCACTTCGTGGCAACTTTCTAGTAATGTTATGAGGGCCTTCCTCACAACAAACCACGAAATGATTCATTTCAATCCAATATAAAAGAACTCATAACAGTGACAAAACCATTACGTATAGGCATTATTGCCGGAGAACATTCAGGTGATATTTTAGGAGCAGGTTTAATTAAAGCGATTAAAGCGATTAATCCTAATGTGCAATTTGAAGGTATTGCAGGTCCAAGAATGAAAGCTCTTGGCTGTCATTCTCATTTCGCGATGGAAGAGTTAGCTGTGATGGGAATTTTTGAAGTTTTACCTAAACTTAAGCGCTTACTTAAAATAAAAAAAGAAATTGTGCAGCAATTTATCGACAATCCACCAGATGTATTCATTGGTATTGATGCACCTGATTTTAATTTAAGAGTTGAAAAACCTTTAAAAGAAGCGGGTATAAAAACGGTTCAATATGTGAGTCCTTCAGTTTGGGCGTGGCGAAAAAAACGTATATTTAAAATTGCTGATGCGACTAATTTAGTATTAGCATTATTACCCTTTGAAAAATCATTTTATGATGAACATCAAGTTCCTTGTAAATTTATTGGTCATACGCTTGCTGACGAGTTACCACTTGAAGTTGATCAAAATGCAGTTAGAGATGCTTTAGGGATATCTCAAACAGATAAAGTATTGGCTTTATTACCTGGTAGCCGCAGTTCTGAAGTTAAAGTGTTAAGTGAACCTTATATTGAAGCGGTAAAATTATTAAAACAAAAAATACCAGAACTAACAATCGTGGTGCCATTTGTAAATGATAAAAGAAAAGCTGAATTTACAGAATTTGCTAATAACTTAGCGCCGGAATTGGATTTTATAAAACTAGATGGGCAATCTCGAGAGGCTATGCAAGCAGCGGATGTCATTTTACTGGCATCGGGTACCGCAACTTTAGAGGCTATGTTTTTTAAAAAACCTATGGTTGTTGGTTATAAGCTAAAGCCGTTAACGTATCATTTATTAAATATTTTTTTCACTTTTGATATTAAACACTTTTCACTACCAAATTTACTAGCAGATAAAGAATTGGTTCCTGAGTTATTTCAAAAAAATCTAACAGCTGAAAATTTAGTAGAAAAATTAACGCCTTATTTAATGATTGATCAGAGCGAACTAAAAGAAACATTTATGACTATGCATAAAAACTTAAGATTAGATGCCAGTAATGAAGCTGCAAAAGCAATATTGAATTTGATAAACAATGGTGAACATTAGTGGATATATTACGTCCTAATACCGATTTAATTGCTGGCGTAGATGAAGTGGGTCGAGGTCCATTAGTAGGCGATGTTGTGACCGCAGCAGTCATTTTAGACCCAAATAAACCGATAGCAGGCTTAGCAGATTCAAAAAAGTTAACCGATAAAAAAAGACAAGCATTATCAATTGAAATCAAAGAAAAATCGTTATGTTATTGTATTCAAAGAGCAAACATTGAAGAAATCGATAAACTTAATATTTTGCATGCCACAATGTTAGCAATGAAACGCGCAGTTGAAGGTTTATCAATACCTGCAGAATTTGTTTTTGTTGATGGTAATCGGCTACCTGATATTGCGATACCTGCACAAGCGATTGTTAAAGGTGATAGTTTAGTCGCAGAGATAAGTGCAGCTTCTATCTTAGCTAAAGTTGCCCGTGATGATGAAATGATTGAATTAGATAAGCAATTTCCTCAATATGGATTTGCTGGTCATAAGGGATATCCAACAAAAGCGCATCTAGCGGCGCTTGAAGAACACGGTATTACCGAGCATCATAGAAAAAGTTTTAAACCAATAAAAAAAATAATAAATATGCAAGCTAAATAGGATCATTACTAAATTATGACTCAACCTAATTTTGTTCATTTACGTGTCCATAGTGATTTTTCATTAGTTGATGGTTTAGGTAAAACAAAACCCATAGTAGCAAAAGCTGCAGAAATGAATATGCCCGCTTTAGCTATTACAGATCAAATGAACTTATGTGGTTTAGTGCGATTTTATGGTGCTGCTCACGGTGTTGGCATTAAACCAATTGTAGGTGCTGATTTTTGGCTTCAATCACCAGAGTTTGATGGCGAAGTGTGTAGGATAACTGTTTTAGCTAAAAATAACGTGGGTTATAAAAATCTAACCATCCTGATTTCAGAAGCTTATCTAAGGGGACATGTTCAAAATCGCGCCATGATAGATAGAGATTGGTTAGTTGAACATAAAGAAGGTTTAATTTTACTTTCAGGAGCCAAAGATGGTGATTTAGGTAAAGCCCTGCTTAAAAATCAAGTTGAAAGTATTGAATCTATTACAAGCTTTTATCAAACACATTTTCCAGAACATTATTATATAGAGCTTGTAAGAACATCAAGAGCACAAGAAGAAACATATTTACATAAAGCAGTACATCATGCCACTCAAGCTGGTTTGCCAGTAGTGGCAACAAATGAAGTGGTTTTTATTGAACCTTCAAAATTCGAAGCACATGAAGTGCGAGTTGCAATTCATGATGGTTTTACCATAGACGATAAACGCCGACCAAAACGCTTTTCTCAGCAGCAATACTTTAAAACACCAGAGGAAATGACTGAGCTTTTTTCAGATATCCCTGAAGCACTCGAAAATACCGTTGAAATAGCAAAACGTTGTAATGTCACCATTCAATTAGGTACTTACTTTTTGCCTGATTACCCAACAGGTAGCCTTACAATTGAGGACTTTTTAGTTCGTGTATCAGAAGACGGCTTAGAAGAACGTTTAGAAATTTTGTTTCCTGATGAAAATGAGAGAGAGCAAAAAAGAAACATTTATGACGATAGGCTTAAGATTGAGCTTGACGTTGTAAATAAAATGGGATTTCCCGGATATTTTTTAATCGTAATGGAGTTTATCCAATGGAGTAAGGATAATAATATTCCTGTAGGCCCTGGTCGTGGTTCAGGTGCCGGTTCGTTAGTGGCTTATGCACTGAAAATTACAGATCTTGATCCATTAGAATTTGATTTATTATTCGAAAGATTTTTAAATCCAGAACGTGTTTCTATGCCAGATTTCGATATTGATTTCTGCATGGACAGGCGTGATGAAGTAATAGACCATGTTGCTGCTCTATATGGTCGAGATGCAGTATCCCAGATCATAACCTTTGGTACTATGGCGGCGAAAGCAGTAATACGAGATGTAGGTCGTGTACTAGGGCATCCTTATGGCTTTGTTGACCGGATCTCAAAATTAGTACCCGGTGATCCAGGTATGACATTAACAAAAGCATTTGAAGTTGAGCCTAGATTACCAGAAGCATACGATGGCGATGAGGAAGTTAAAGAACTTATCGATATGTGTCGTATTCTTGAAGGTTGTAACCGCAATGCGGGTAAACATGCCGGTGGTGTTGTTATTTCACCAACGACCATTACTGATTTTGCAGCGATATATTGTGATGATGAAGGTAAGTTTCCAGTAACTCAATTTGATAAAAATGATGTTGAAACAGCGGGTTTAGTTAAATTTGATTTCTTGGGTTTACGTACCCTAACAATTTTGCAATGGGCCTTGGATATGGTCAACGAAAGATTAACTCGAGAAAATAAAGAGTTAGTCGATATCGTAACTATTCCATTAGATGATCAAAAAAGTATTGATTTATTACTCAGAGCTGAAACCACTGCGGTATTCCAGTTAGAATCTCGTGGTATGAAAGATTTGGTTCGCAGATTACAACCAGATTGCTTTGAAGATATGATTGCACTGGTTGCACTATTTAGACCAGGACCACTTCAGTCAGGCATGGTTGATAACTTCATTGAACGTAAGCATGGTCGTGAAGAAGTATCTTACCCTGATGCAACTTGGCAACATGATTCATTACAGCCAATTCTAGAGCCAACTTACGGTATTATCTTATACCAAGAACAAGTAATGCAAATTGCGCAGGTTTTATCGGGTTACTCTCTTGGTGGCGCAGATATGCTGCGTCGCGCTATGGGTAAGAAAAAACCTGAAGAGATGGCTAAGCAGCGTGCAACATTTGAAGAAGGCGCAGTAAATAATGGTGTAGATGGCGAGCTTGCCATGAAAATATTCGATTTGGTAGAAAAGTTTGCCGGATACGGATTCAACAAATCTCACTCAGCGGCATATGCACTCGTATCTTATCAAACACTTTGGATGAAAACACATCATCCTGCAGAGTTTATGTCCGCGGTAATGTCGGCAGATATGGATAACACCGATAAAATTGTCACGCTTGTTGATGAGTGTGAAAATATGAATATGCCTTTATTAGCACCTGATGTTAATTGTGGTTTATATAAGTTCACGGTGAATCTGCAAGGTCAAATAGTATATGGCTTAGGTGCCATTAAAGGTGTTGGTGAAGGGCCTGTTGATACCATTTTAGAAGCCAGAGCTAGAATAGGGCAGTTTAAAGATTTATTCGATTTCTGTGCGAACATCGATCAGAAGCGCCTTAATAAACGAGTTATTGAAAAATTAATTATGGCTGGAGCATTAGATACCTTAGGACCGGCACTGCCTACATCAAAAGATAAAAGTGCGGTACAAGGTGCGCGGGCGACCTTAATTGCGAGTTTACCAGATGCAATAAAGTCCGCTACGCAACATAATAAAGCACAAGCGTTAGGTCAAGATGATTTATTTGGTTTATTAGCGACAGAGCCGGAAGATGTTGCACAAGCATTTATACATGTGCCGCGTTTTTCTGATAATGAATGGCTAGAAGGCGAAAAAGAAACATTAGGACTTTATTTAACAGGCCACCCTATCAATCAGTATAGAAAAGAACTGAAACATTATATTGGAGGTAGATTAGTCGATTTGCAGCCAACAGAGCGCGATGTGCAGACAACTGTAGCTGGTTTGGTGATAAATACCCGAGTTTTGATTAATAAAAAGGGAAAACGTTGGGGCTTAATTACGTTAGATGATAAAAGTGCACGTATGGATGTACGTTTTTTCCCAGAACAGTTTGAAACTTTCGAAGAATTGTTACAAAATAACAATATCTTGGTGATATCTGGACAGGTCAGCTTTGATAACTTCTCCGGAGGCCTTACAATGACGGCTCGGGAAGTATGCAAGATAGAACAGGTACGTGAAAAACGCATTCGAAATATAAAAATGAAAGTGAAAATGCAAGATGTTGATGGTAAGTTCTTCGATAAATTGCAAAATGTACTTGAACCTTATAAACATGGTACTTGTCCTATCATTATAGAATATGAACGCCCGGATATAATTTCGGAGCTTTCATTAGGAACCCAATGGTGTGTGACGCCATGCGACGACTTATTACATAGGTTAGGTCAACTGGCGGCGCAAGATATAGATTTAGAATTTAACTAGTTAGGTCTTTTAGAGCATGAGTCTCAATTATCTGGATTTCGAACTTCCAATTGCAGAATTGGAAGCAAAAATTGAAGAATTACGTAGTATTGGTAACGTTGGTGAGTTAGATCTGAGTCTTGAAGACGAAGTCGGTCGCTTAAAAGAAAAAAGCACTGAGTTAACCAATAAAATATTTTCAGAATTAGGTCCGTGGCAAGTACAGCAGTTAGCTCGTCATCCATTACGTCCTTACACTCTTGATTATATTAATCACATTTTCACCGAGTTTGATGAATTATGCGGTGATCGTGCTTTTGCAAATGATCCTGCAATTATCGGTGGTATTGCACGTTTTAATGGTGAACCAGTTATGGTTATAGGTCATCAAAAAGGTCGTGATACAGCTGAAAAAATCAAACGCAACTTTGGTATGCCAAAACCTGAAGGTTATCGTAAAGCATTACGCTTAATGGAAATGGCTGAACGTTTTAATATGCCTATAATCACTTTCATTGATACACCGGGTGCTTACCCAGGTGTGGGTGCCGAAGAGCGCGGTCAAAGTGAAGCGATTGCTAAAAACCTTAAAGTAATGGCGGGTCTTAAAGTGCCAACTATCTGTACTGTTATCGGTGAAGGTGGTTCTGGTGGTGCATTGGCAATTGGTGTTGGTGATCGTGTTAATATGCTAAAATACAGCACTTATTCAGTAATTTCTCCTGAAGGTTGTGCCTCAATCCTTTGGAAAAGTGCTGAAAAAGCGCCTTTAGCTGCAGAAGCGATGGGTGTAACAGCAGATCGCGTTAAAGAGCTAGATTTAATCAATAATATTATTGATGAACCTCTAGGCGCGGCACATCGTAATCATGAAGCTATGGCTAAAAACTTAAAAGCACAATTAAAACGTGATTTATCTGATCTTAAAGCACTTTCAACTGATGAAATGCTTGAGCAAAGGTATGATCGTTTAATGTCATTTGGTTATTGTTAATGAATAGACTGCTTAAGGCAGTCTTTTTATGAAAGCCTCCAAAATTTATCAAACATTCAGTAATGTAATATTACAGAAGCTGAAAACTATAAAGCCACATTCAAATTCTTTGACAGTGGCTTTATCTGGTGGAGTAGATTCAGTTGTTTTACTTCATTTAGCTAATACCTTTCAAAAAAACAATCCTGACATATTTATTAGCGCGATCCATGTTGATCATGGTTTGAGTGACAACGCAAAAAATTGGCAGTTATTTTGTACCCAGCTGTGTGATAAGTTAGAAATACCTTTAAAGATTGCAGAAGTTTCTGTTATTAAAAAGACTAGGCAAAGTCTTGAGGCTGTCGCAAGAGAGCAAAGATATTTAGCTTTATTTAAGTTATCGGATCCAACAAGTATTATCTTATTAGGGCAGCACCAAGACGACCAAGTAGAAACATTTTTGCTGCAATTAAAAAGAGGCTCAGGCTTAGCAGGTTTAAGTGCTATGGCAAGTTTAAGCTCGCAACAAGGTCGTTATTTATTAAGACCTTTATTAAATACCTCAAGGGCTCAAATAGAATGTTTTGCTAAGAATTATGCGATACCCCATATTAATGATGAATCAAATGATGATAAACGCTTTGATCGTAATTATTTACGCCATGATATTGTTCCTCAATTAAATGAGAGATTTAAAGGCTTTAACGCGTGTGTTTCACGAAGTGTTGAACTACTTCAGCAGCAACAAACCTTAATTGATGAAATATCACAATCGGATTTAATACAAGCGTATCACTTTTCTCAATCTAATAAAGCTAACACAATACCTGTACCATTTTTATCTTCATTATCTTTTGCAAGACAAGCAAACTTAGTGCGATATTGGCTTGGCCAACATAACCTTTTAATGCCTTCAAAAGCCATTTTAGATCAAATATTAAATCAAGCTATCAATGCAAAAATTGATGCTAAAATATGTATTCAATTAGGAAAGCACACAATACAAAGGTTCCGTAACGAGTTATATGTTGTTGACCCAGTTGAAACTATTTTAGATGTGCTTGATTGTGACATTGAAACGGTATCATTAAGTAATGCTGCAAAGTTAAAGAAATGCCAAGGAAAAGGTATAAGAGACATTAAGCCTGAAGAAATCCTCAATATTCGATTTGCAACACTTAAAGATCGGATTAAACCGAGAAATAAACCCGGTAGTAATACAGTTAAACATTGGTTAAAATCTGAAAAAGTACCACCTTGGCAGAGAGATAGCATACCTCTTATTTATTATGATGATACCTTGGTACAAGTGGTTGGTTACTTTATAAATGATGACTATGCACAAGAGCAAGGTGTGTTTTGGCAATTAATAGAAGAAAATAACAATGAGTGATCAGGTTGGAAAGTCAATTATTTCACAAGCTTATATTGGTTTAACACTATCGTTAATTATTATGTGTATTTTGTGTTTTTTAAGCCAAACCTTTATATTTTCCATTATAAATGGTGTGATTTCAGGTAAATTAACATCACTATTTTTATTATGTTATTGGCGAGGTAAAGGGGGAAGCTTTTTTATAATCGCACTTATTTGCCCATTAATTGCCATCGTCATAACAAGTTTGCCAAACTTTACTGCTTTATTTCAATTAATAAGTGCTTATTTTGTAGGTACTTCATCTTTATTAATGCTTTATGGCTTTTCTGATAAAAAATAAAGGGCGAGCCCTTTATTTCATTATTTCAAAGCAATCTCGGCCATTATTTTTAGCCTTATACAAGGCTTTATCTGCACGTTCAAATATTGATATATTATCGTCTTTTACTTGAGCTAAAGTAAATCCGATACTTGCAGTAATTTTATGTTTCGCTAAAAGTGCGTCTTCATGCATAAGTGCTTGTATTCTATTTGCAATAAGGTTGCATGCTTTTTCTTGATTATCATCAATCAATATTGCAAATTCATCACCACCAAATCTAAATACGGTATCAATACCACGAATGCTTTGCTGTAGGAGTCTAGAAAATTGAACTAATACCTGATCTCCAAATAAATGACCGTGAGTGTCATTCACTTGTTTAAAGTTATCTAAGTCTAATAACATAAAACCAAAGCGCCTATGATGACGACGGTATCTATCTATTTTTTTGTTTAAATAGTCATTAAAGTGGCTTCGATTACTGAGTCCTGTCAATATATCCTTAGTCGCTAATTTTTTTACACGATAAAACATCAATGCATTTCTAAGAGGGTAAACAAGTACACTGTGCAATCTTTGAAGTTTTTCTTTAATAAAAATGCTCATTGGTTTTTTAGTAAAGTAAATTAACTGACCTAATCTTTCATTTTCATTTTCAATTTCTAAATCAAAAGAAACCTTTTGCCCTAAATGTTTACTCCCTATCATTTCAACAACGCCATCAGAGCTATGGAACTGTAAACCTGTGATAGAAAGTAATTTCGTCGCTTCTAATGAAAAAATATTGATAAGTTTTGCTAACTCTAAGGTTTTTTGAAGTTGAGCAACTAAACTATGAATATTCTCATCATTTGTAGAGCGGTAAGAATTAGCCTTTGATGGCAAATACTGTCCTCGAGTTGAAGAAGCATGTGTTAAAACATGTACATTTTCCACTTGTATTCTCCGTGAAAGAAAGTTCGATAAGGTTTTTACTAATACTAATTTACTAAAGCAGGTATTGTGCCAAATATAACAATAATAAAATATTTCATTAGAAATAACTTGAGAACTAGAATTAAAACAATTGCTTGCTATATTTGTTTAATAAAGATGCTGTTTAAAACAATAAAATTTAGAGGAATATAATAATTGCAGAGCGTTTTCACTGAAATTTTTAGCTTATTAGTTATAGCTGCATTGCTCGTATGGGTGTTCAAACGAATAAATTTACCCCCTATTTTAGCTTATCTAGCGACGGGTATTTTTGCGGGTCCTCATGCGTTAGGTTGGATCACCGATTATCAAGAAATTCATTTAGTTGCAGAGTTTGGTATTGTATTTTTATTATTCTCATTAGGTTTAGAGTTTTCAATCCCGAAGCTTGTTGCTATGAGGCATATTGTATTTGGCTTAGGCACAGCACAAGTGGGGATCTCAACCTTTTTAATTATGTTAGTTGCTATAATTTTTGGCACTAATTGGTTAAGTGCTTTTAGTATTGCCAGTTTATTGGCGCTTTCATCTACAGCTATTGTTGTTAAGCAATTAAGTGAATCGGGCGAGTTACATACTCGAAGGGGCCAGTTAGCAATAGGTATATTATTATTTCAAGATATTGCTGTAGTGCCTTTATTAATTGCATTACCTTTATTAGCAGGGGAAGGAGATCAACACCTTGTTATTGCACTTTTAATTGCACTTGCTAAAGGCGCTTTAGTGTGTGGATTATTATGGGCAATAGGGAAATGGATATTACCACGAATATTTAATGCTGTTGCGCAGGTAAGAACCGATGAGTTATTTGTTTTAACGACGTTACTGGTGACATTATTTGCCAGTGCACTTACACACTTTTTTGGTTTATCTATGGCTTTAGGTGCATTCTTAGCTGGGATCATGCTGGGAGAAAGCCAGTATAGACATCAGTTAGAGGCTGATATCAGACCATTTCGTGATATTTTGATGGGTCTATTTTTTGTAACCGTAGGCATGCAACTTGATATGGCATTTGTATTTATGAATGCAAATTGGGTTATATTAGGATTAGTTGGTCTTATATTTATTAAATGCTTAGTCATTAAAGTGCTAGCCCGTATGATGGGGGAAAGCCAAAAAAATGCTTGGTCTACAGGTTTAATGTTATGTCAAATGGGTGAGTTTGGTTTTGTATTGATTGCTCTGGCTTTACAACATCAAATTATAGCCTCTTCATATGCTTCTTTATTAATTGCAGTTGGGGTGTTATCAATGGCGATTACACCTAATCTGATTGACAACAATCAAATTATTGCAAAAACTTTTTCTCGCAAAGAAAAAGAAAAAAATGTTCAAGATGAAAAACCGAACTTTAAATCTGAATTAGATCAACATGTTGTAATTTGTGGTTTTGGCCGAGTAGGTCAAACAATTGCGCGCTTTTTGAAAGTAGAAGCAATTCCCTATACCGCTTTAGATATTGATCCTGTACGTATTAGAGAGGCACAGGCAGCAGGAGAAAATGTACATTTTGGTCATGTAAAACATAAGGAAGTTTTAAATGCAGCAGGCGTTAAAAATAGTCGCTTAGTAATTATAACTTTTGCTGATTATGATAAATCGATGGCAATAGTGAGTGTAATAAGAAATATTTCAGAGCAAGTGAAAATATTAGTAAGAATGAAAGATGATAGCCGTTTAGATGAGTTGAAAGATGCCGGTGTAACAGAGGTTGTGCCAGAATCATTAGAAGGTAGTTTAATGTTAGTTTCACATGTATTGTTTATGTCAGGGGTTCCAGTTAAACGTATTTTACGCCGAGTGCAACAAGAGCGCAAAAATAGATATGGGATATTGCATGGTTATTTCCCTGGTGAAAATTCTGATTTGCCACCAAGTTCAATAGAAAGGTTAGAGCAATTACATGCCGTAGCCTTATCAGATAATGCATTTGCAATTAATAAAAGCATAGAAGAATTAGGATTAGATAAAAAGCGAGTTGATATTATGGGCTTGCGCCGTGAAGGTAAAGAAATCTCAAAACCTGCACTTGATACTATTTTACAAAGCCAAGATATCTTAGTGATTAGAGGAAAACCCAGAAAAGTAGAAAGAGTTGAAAGATATTTACTTGAGGGAGACTAAACCTTATATCTACTTCGCATTTTTTCTTAAGCCACAGCGTGGTAACCTTATGAAGGAAATTGTAGGTTGATGACCTGAAAACAGAAGTAAACACTATTAAAAAAATAGCGAAGCTATACTTCATAAAAATTCCCAGATTCCTTATATCGAATTTAATTACAGGGTTAGGGGGGAGTTTTATTGGCACTCAATATCCAAGAATGCTAGAATTTCATCTATTTGGTTTAAACCATCTTGATAACCTATCTCAATTAAATGACGAGTATAAGATCTTTCAAATAAAAGGTAACTTGTTAAACTTGACTCTGAATGCGCTTTAACACCAATTAATCTTAATATCATTTTGATTGCAAAAGGCATTTTATCGTAATGCTCACATGCAATCGCATTAAAGTTTTTAGATGGATTTATTACAAATGTCTCTACACGTTTCAACTCTTGATGTTTACCTCTAGCTCTAGCTGGTAGTAATGAAACGGTACGGTTTACCCGTTCAAGTCTTTCTATATCTGAATGTAAAGTATCAGTAAAAATAGTATCTAATAAATGACCTGCAATACTCGAAATACCAGGGTAGTGAGGCTGAAAGCCTAAGTATTTATTGTCTATTGGTTGATCAACACCAATTATAAAAACTTTATTAGCACCTAAATGAATTGGA
This sequence comes from Pseudoalteromonas sp. NBT06-2, assembly GCF_002276045.1. Taxonomy (GTDB): domain Bacteria; phylum Pseudomonadota; class Gammaproteobacteria; order Enterobacterales; family Alteromonadaceae; genus Pseudoalteromonas. The sequence goes on from NZ_NQMR01000091.1 coordinate 30,562, forward strand.
GGGCTTAATGGTGAAAGTTGATGAATAGAGCCATCGCCAAAATATGCTTGATTTATTTTAATACTTGGAAAAACCATAGGGATAGCACTTGAAGCCATTAAATGCTCTATATTTATTTTTGATTGCTCCCCACAGCGTTTAGCTCTTTTCCATGGGATGGTATCTTTAGCTTGATAAAATGCCACTGATTCGCCGCTGGTGTAGCTTGAGGCAGTGACAGAAAGGGCTCTCAAATAACCATTAGCGATATTTTTATCTATTCTTTTGAGCTCCATCACATTTTTTAAGTAAGTCCTTAAAGGTTGATTGTTAAGTAAGCTAGCAGGAGAGTGGTTTAGGTGTTCTGGCTGGAAACTCCCTAGTATATTCGAAAATAAATGACCAAAAACATGGCGTAAATCACTATGATAAACCTGATCTGTGCTAAAGTTTTTCCACACCCATTCTAACTTTTTAACACCTAAGTGAAAACATGAAGCATAACTGGCAACGGCTGTGGCATTTATAGCTCCGGCTGATGTACCATTTATAATACCAAAAGGAGATGGGCAGTTACGTGGTAATTTTGTTGCTATAGCTTTGAGCACGCCAACTTGATAAGCTGCTCGTGCACCACCTCCGGTTAATAATAACGCCGTTTTATTTGCTGGCACAATATTATGCTTAGTTACTTTTTTTTTCATATAGGCATAATCAGCTTTTGTTAGGGTATTTTCTTTAATTTAGAAGATATTGAATTAAAAAGAAATTATTTATTTGTATATGAGCAAAATATGACAGAAAAAAATGCAGAACAAACTTCTAACGTAACCAATAAACGTGTTTATATATTTGTATTATTAATCGTTTTCATCATTATTATCGGAGCGAGTATTAAGTTATTCACATCGTTAAGCTCTGAGGGTGTTAAAACTCCTGTCGCGGTTGCGTTTCCAGATCCTGTAACAGAAGAGCTCAAAATTGTTGAACATATAGAAGTTGAAAAACAGGAATTAAATAATCAAACACAAATCGTATCTGAGGTAACACAAACGAAAGAGTTATCTTTAGTTGAAGTTGAGCCAGCTAAAACCTTACCTCAATTAAACGATAGTGATTTAAGTGTTAAAACTCAGCTTTCTCAGTATTTTGCGAAAAAAACCTTAAAACTTGTTGTTCAAGATGACATGATCAGACGTTTTGTTGTTTATGTGGATAATATAGGTAAAGGTAAAATTGTAAAAAAACATAGCCCAATTATTGAACCACAAGCAAGTTTCACTGTAGCTGAAGGGGATATATTAACAACTGCACCACAAAGTTATGAACGTTATACGCCTTTTGTTGAGTTATTTACAAGTATGACGCCACAGCAAGCAGTGAACTTTTATAAAGAATATAAACCATTATTTGATGAAGCTTATGAAGAAATAGGTTATCAAGAGCGAGACTTTGATGAAGCGGTTTTTGATGCCATAGATATGGTATTAACAACGCCTATCGTGACAGGTAACGTACCTTTATTAAGTGAGAGCGTAGTATATAAATATGCTTATTCAGATTGGGAACAGCTGCCAGAAGCACAAAAGCAATTATTACGAATGGGCGCTAAAAATGTTAAAAAAGTAAAAAGTGCTCTAAAAGGTATTAAAACTTTTTTAGAAAGGTCTGAGTAATAATATCTAAATACCCCTAAAAAGCTGAGTTTGATACACAGCTTTTTTCGTTTTGTATAATTACCATGCAAACAGTCATAAATTTAAAACTTTAACTTGAATTACCTGCAATAAATAGTGATAATCACCCCGCGTCTAACAAGACCCTCTATGGTAGTCTTATTGGTCCTCTCGCAACAATAGTTCGTGAACTTGGTCAGGCCTGGAAGGGAGCAGCCACAGCGGATGATTTGTGTGCCGGGATGTGGCTGGTAAGACTGCCACCCAATTTATATGCTTTGTAGTTTGCACCATAAGTTGTCATTTCTTCCTTATAAGTTGTCCTAATTTGCACTCTAAGTTGTCATAGACTAAGTTTATATAGCCATTGTATTGAAATAAGCAATGTTATGTATCGCCGAAATATAAAACACTCTAGCGTAAATAATATTTTTAAGTTCGCCAGTCAAAAAATGAAAACTGTTTTTACAGTAGAATCATTTTTAGAATTCGATACATGTTTTCATTTTGAATATTCCCCTGATGTAATTAGTTTTGAAGCTCAACCTTTAACTTTTAAATATCAATTTGATGATAAAGTCCGAAGGTATACACCAGATTTTTTAGTTACTGATAAAAAATATGGCGAACGCTTCATTGAAGTTAAACCCTCAAATAGAACGATTAATGAAGAATTTAGGCTTGAATTTAGCTTAAAACAGAAGCAGTCTTTAATTTTAGGTAAACCCCTTATTCTGGTTACAGAAAAACAAATTCGTATAAATCCAATTTTAAACAATCTGAAACTATTACACCGTTATTCTGGTTTTCAATCTTTAACGCCATTGCAATACAAGTTACTAGAAATTATTAAATCATTTGGCATGGTACGAATTGTACAAATAATTCAATCAGAATCGGTTACTGAAGGAGAAGTGTTAGCATCGATTTTAGGGCTTATCTCTCATGGCTTTATTGATACTGATTTGATTAATTCAGATATTAATATGCAATCAAAGGTATGGCTGAGCAATGTCTGACACCAGCTTTGGGAGATTTTTTGATGAGTTTGACAATGAAGTAAGCGAACCATTAACACCTGAAGATAATCTAGTCCAAAGAGATCTAGAAAGTTATTCTGAAGAAATTAAAAAAGAAGTATTAATCCGTTTATGTTATTTAAAGTGGTTTCAAAAAAATCTTAAAGGTGGGTGGACGGATAAAAACATCACTCCATTATTAAATGTTGCACCTAAATTCAACGAAGTTAAGAGACCATGTTCTAGAACCATAGCAAGGTGGTGGAAACTTTATAAAAACTCAGGATTTAAATTGTTTTCGTTGATCCCGAAGCACGCCAAAAAAGGAAATATTAATACGAAATCATCATCAGATAAATTTTTTGAACAAGCCTTAAATAGATATTTAGTTAAAGAAAGGCCCTCAATAGCAAAGGTTTATCAATACTATAGTGATGTTATTCGATTAGAAAATGAAACTTTAGTTGGCGAAAAAATTAAAGCACTGTCTTACAAAGGTTTTTATAATCGAATAAAAAAACTCCCTAAATATGATGTTATGGTAGCTAGGCATGGTAAATATTTGGCAGATATGGAGTTTCAAGCAATCTATGGTCATCACCCCCCAACTCGATTACTAGAGAGAGTTGAGATAGATCACACTCCTTTAGATTTAATTTTATTAGATGATGAGCTATTAATTCCTTTAGGTAGACCATTTTTGACGCTGTTAATTGATAGCTACAGTCGATGTATAGTTGGTTTTCATTTAGGTTTCAAAGAGCCTAGTTATTTCTCCGTTTTAAAAGCATTACAAAATGCCATAAAACCAAAATACTATATTCATGAGCAATTTCCTGATATTGAAAATGAGTGGCCTTGTCATGGTAAATTTGAAACTTTAGTGACTGATAATGGTGCTGAATTTTGGGGAAACAGTTTAGAGCAATCATGCTCTGAAATTGGTATGCACATTCAATTTAATCAAGTGAGAAAGCCTTGGTTAAAACCTAATGTAGAGAGAATTTTTGGCACTATTAACCGAGAGTTATTAATAGATATTCCAGGTAAAACATTTTCAAATATTCTAAAAAGAGAAGAGTATAACTCAGCGAAAGATGCGATTATGCGTTTCTCTACTTTTAACCACATTTTACATCAATGGATAATTGATGTTTATCATCAAGATAAAGATGCACGCTCACGTTACATACCTATTAATTTGTGGCAGACGGGGAGCTTACAAATGCCAATAGTAGAGCCATCAACAGAGGATCTAGCAAAATTAGATGTGATATTAGGGATTAGTGAATATAGGCAGCATAGACGAGGTGGTATTTATATATATAACTTAAGATATGATAGTGATGAATTATCTGATTATCGAAAAAATCATGGTGAAAAAAGTGGAAAAACTAATAAGTACTTAGTAAAAACAAATCCAGATAACTTATCTTCAATTTATGTTTATTTAGATAAGTTAAGCCAATACCTCACAGTACCATGCGTAGATCCAACTGGTTATACCCAAAATCTCAGTCTATTAAAACATCAAATAAATCTTAGATTACAGCGTAATTTTATTGATGATTGTATTGATTTAGTCAGTTTATCGAGAGTGAGGATGGCGATACATAATCGTATTGAGCAAGAGATCAAAGACGTTAAAAAAATGACATCAAATCGCACTGTACGCGGTGGTGCCGCAATTGCAAAACATCAAGGCATAAGTAGTGACAATAGTAGAAGTATTGCAATAGAGAGTAAGGAAGTTGAAGGTGAAATTAAACCCATAGCTGAAAAATCTTCAGTAGAAGATGATTGGAATACCCTTATTACAGACCTGAAACCTTATTCATGAAAACACATAATCAACATCAAGAAGAAAAGCTAAATAGCTTTATAACTACGTTTATTGCTCATCCAATACTTAATACAATCTTAAATGATTTTGACAGGCTCAGATATAATCATAAATTAGGTGGTGAGCAGCAATGTATGTTGCTTACAGGTGATACAGGAACAGGTAAATCATCAGTAATTAGTCACTACCAATCATTAGTTAAATCACAGTTTATAAATGATAAATTGCATAAACCATTATTAGTCAGTCGAATTCCAAGTAAACCCACCTTAGAAACAACCATGATTGAGTTATTAAAAGACTTAGGGCAGTTTGGTAGCTGTAATAAAAAAACGCGAAATAATGATCAAAGATTAACAGAGTCTTTGATTAAACTTTTAAAGCAATGTGGTACAGAATTAATCATAATCAATGAATTTCAAGAATTAATAGAATTTCAAAGTGGTCAAAAAAGAAATGAAATAGCCAATAGACTCAAATACATAAACGAAGAAGTAAAAATCCCCATCGTCTTAGTCGGTATGCCATGGACTGCTAAAATAGCTGAAGAGCCACAATGGTCATCTCGTTTAATGATCCGCCGTAACATTCCTTATTTTAAACTATCAGAAAACCCACAAAATTTTATTCAATTATTAATGGGCCTAGCTCAAAAAATGCCTTTCACTATAAAGCCAGAACTTGAAGACCAAAAAGTAACTTATGCATTATTTGCTGCAAGTAAAGGCTGTTTTAGAGCATTAAAACATTTATTAGATGAATCTGTAAAACAAGCATTATTAAATGATGCTGATACTTTAACTATTGAACACATGACAAGCGCTTTTGAGATTTTTTATCCTGAAACTATTAATCCATTTAAACAAAAATTAGCGGATATTAGTGCATGTGAAGTACAAAACTACTCACGTTATGATCTTGGCGCTCAAAGCGATTTTGATGCACTTATCCCCACACAATTTACAGATAAATTACCTATTAGCCAATTACTTAAAAAGAATTAATTTAATAGAATTATTTGCTGATTATAGTTTCAGCAGATAATAAAGTTTGATCATTTAAGGAGTAGGAGGCAACTGACAATTAAGCCTAATGACAATATAATTTGATCTTTTTTACTGTTTTATTGGCATTTAGCCAATGACCGCATTGTGCCAAAAGCGGACCTTAATGCGTAACTCGTTTCTGCCCCAAAATAACTAATGTGACAGGTAATAGCGTAACTACCGTTCTTACT
>NZ_NQMR01000092.1 GCF_002276045.1 Pseudoalteromonas sp. NBT06-2
AAATAACTAATGTGACAGGTAATAGCGTAACTACCGTTCTTACTACTAAGCAATTAGAGAGAGTAGCCTATTCTTTCGAGTAGCTACGATTATGCGGGCTAATCAAATAGCTTTAATTTTCTTGCATGTAACTTATTGAAATAAAACTATTAGATGAGTAGTATTTGAGATAAAATTTAAGAGATAGTACTTATACCGATAGAGGTTTACATGGCTGAGTTGCGATTGAAATCTGGCGATTCTTTGGCTAGAAAGCATGTTGTTTTTATTCACGGATTAGGTGGCCATACAGAGACAACATGGCAATCAAATAATTCAGAAAAAGTTTTTTGGCCTGTATGGCTGAATGAAGATATCGAAGATTGCAGCATTTGGGCTATTGGGTACGAAGCGCCAAAGTTCGCTTTTCTAGATGCGGGTATGGGTATCCAAGATAAAGCGCAAAACATACTAGAATTACTCTTGGCTGAACAGAGACTAAGTAAAGGCGAAATAATACTTGTTGGTCATAGCCTCGGCGGGTTAATTATTAAACAACTTCTTAGGTTGGCAAGTGACCAGAGTGGGCGTTTAGATGCTGTTGGTCTAGTAAATCGAGTTACAGGCGTCGCTTTTATGGGTACGCCTCACACTGGTGCAGATTTAGCACAAAAAGGGAATACTCTTTTAGGACAAGTTTTACTCAGGGCTTTTACATTTCTATTACTCAAGCCATCGGCGGTAACTGCTTCATTAGGGCGCAACGATGCCACTCTTCGGGAGTTGAATACTTGGTATCGAGAATGGTGCTACGATAAAGAAATTCGCCATTTAGTTCTTGTTGAATCTAAATCTCTCCCAATATTTGGGAGGATTGTTAAGCCTGATAGTTCCGATCCTGGACTACAAGTGCGCCCAACCTCGATAGATGCTCATCATATTAATATAAGTAAGCCTTCTTCGAAACAAGACGAAATCTACATACTTGTTAAAAGCTTTGTCGAAAAACAGTCGCTATCAAAACAGGCTTGTTGGTTACGGTCAAATTTTGGTAAAGACCATAGTGGGTGGAAGGAGTATGGCAATTGGGCCAATTGCCCAAAGGGGATTGAGGAAGAATACATATTAGATCAAGCTATACGCCTTCATAGTTCTTCCTCTAATAACTCAGAAGGCTTAGCTACAGTTGATGCATTGAATTTGCTTAGAGAGCGCTTACTCAAAGCCGGTGTATCCATCCGCTTAGTAGGCCTGTCAGGTGTAGGGAAAACACGCTTCGTACAAGCACTATTTGACGATAGAATCGAAGGAATTGCTCTTGATAAGGAGACCGTATTCTATACAGACATTAGCTTATCTCCTTCACCCACACCACGAGTTTTAGTCGAAAGGCTCGCAAGAGACAGTATCCAGTCGATAATTGTAGTGGATAACTGTGCTCCCGACTTACATCGTGAGCTCACCAATTTATGTAAAGATAACGGCACAACGAGAATCCTAACTGTTGAGTACGACGTTAGGGAAGATCAGCCAGAGCAAACAGAAGTCTATACCTTAGAGCCTAGTTCCAGAGAACTTATCGAAGCAATGATTTCATCAATGTTCCCATATCTAAATAGGCAAGCTTCTAGGAAGATTGCAGACTTCTCGGGAGGAAATGCAAGAGTAGCTAATGCACTTGCCTCTACTGTTAAAAAAGATGAAAACATATCCAGATTAAAAGATGAAGAGTTGTTTAGAAGGCTATTTTATCAGCGTCATGATTCAGATATTGGCTTAGACAAAGCAGCTGAGGGCTTATCATTAGCATATTCGTTTCAGTTGGAATGTAAACGACCGGACAAATACACC
>NZ_NQMR01000093.1 GCF_002276045.1 Pseudoalteromonas sp. NBT06-2
CTTGAAGTGGTTTGGGTATAGAAGGGATAGATGATGAGCCCATGTTATAAATTCATGGCCATTCGATTACCTATATACCCATGTTACTTGGTAATGCAGGTTTCAGAGCTTGGGTAGGATACGAGTACAAGACATGATTTGTAATCCTTGTTTATCACCCTTCGGGCAAGGTTGACTTGCCTTAATTAATTCCCGATGAATTGATCATGGCGTATTTTCGCCTAACAGTCAGCACCGAGCGCAAGTAACAACCACAAATCACACGCTTTATCCCATCATCTTCCTCACTGTTTTGAATAACAGACGCTAGCCTATTATGTTTTAAACAAAAAAATAGCAAAATCATTCAGCAAAGCGGGTTAACTAGCATTTTATAGGCAAAATATTCGTTTGCAAATTGCTGAATATTCACCGCTGGATTTAACCTTACAACTGAATTTTCGTACCGGCGAAAATAATGACCGACACAGACTCGGAGTCCGCTGGAGGTTAAATAATACTACTTACTTAAAAGACATGTTTAACAGTATTAACCTAAAATACTCCATTAACTTGCATTTCATCCAGTTTGATAATAAGTAAGCTCAGGTGTTGCAACTAGAACATGTTTTTATGATGAAATACCCTTATCTAACCAACAAGTTACATTTAACCGGTTTTATTGATCATACCTTTAACCAGGACAACCCAAATGCGTTCCCTACTAACCCGATTGTTGCCGAAGCCCAATTAGGGTTTAACCTAATGGACAACTTATTTATGGTCGCCAAATATGGCTTTAATCAATACCGTAATCAGATTTGAACAACCTGGCTTTAGGGCTGCAATATAAAATGATTTGGTAAAAATAGTTAGGTTAACAATGGACTATTTTAAATTTTTTGTTAAAGATTTAAGGGCTAAGTTCGAACACTCCACTCTGATGCATTGTTTTATCAAGGCTATTTTGAGAACTCCCTGTGTTAGCTATGATAGTGTTTATATGCACACTTCATAAATGATATTTTTCTTTAATAAACCGTACAATTCCACTTTCTTCAATATAGATTGTATTGGCTACTTTTGTGATCAAGCGTTTATTTTCCAATGATTTATAGGCTGATTGGATTTGACTTCTATTAGGGGTTTTGACACCCAGTTTTTTATATAGTGTCATTGCTTCTTCATCATAGCGAGACAGTTTGTCTGCCACTCGAATAAGGACTCCCTGCTGTATTTTAGTTAATGCATCAACAGTGGGATCATATTGATTCTCCAACTGCATCATTTCATTAATGCTTTTGCATGCCTCCCTAAGACTTGTTTGGTTAAGCGCCAGATGCTGCACAAGACGATCAAACCAAAATGCAGATTGGTTTATTGCGTTGAAATATTTGATCAACTCACTGGTGCTAAAGTTCAGGTCGAAGTGTTTTTTTAGCATAGCGTTAATATGACTCACATAGTCGTCACTTAAATGAGGAAAAGCGACTTGATTTGCACTGCTGTAGAATGGCATATCCTTATTGTTAAACATCGCTTCAATTCCACGACGACTTGAACCTGTGTATAGCACTCCAATCGATTCATTTAGTTCATCGAGTATTGTTCTTAACATGTATTGTAAGGGTGTAAATTCTTTTGCCGTGATCAAATGCTGAATTTCATCGAACAATAAAATCACTCGATTATTTTCAGCCTCTTTCACTATTTGACGCAAAAGATTACCAAGAATAACCAGCTCATCATCGGTGGCGACAACCGGATCTAACTTGCCAAATTCCGCAGTTATTCCTAATGCTTTTACTTTTGTTATTTCCGCCTTTAAAACCGACTGTAATGCATTTTTTTTACCCAGTTGCTTAAGCGCCATTTGCAATTTATTAATCATTTCTTTTTGCGGAGCATTTTTGTTGCTCCACATAGATATATACACAGGGATGCAATTGGCTTTAACTAAGCTTGGGGTGAGATCTTTGAGTAAAAACATTGTTTTGCCAATTCGTCTTTGGCCTAAGTAAGCGAGTCGGTTAAATAATCCGCTGGTTAATTGTTGTGTGATGTTTTTTGCCAACTCAGGTCTATTGTAGTGCCATGATATTGCCATTTCTATTCATACCTATTCATTCATGATTAATTGCATTCACTATAACTTGATGAAAGCAACTTTTCAAGATGAATGGAGATGAATGGAGATGAGTGTTTAATAAAGATTTAAGTGGTCGTCAATGGAAGCACCTAGCTCAACCCTATGTTTGGTTCTGCAAATAGAGCGTGGGTCATATCAACAATTTTTTCTTTAGAAAGCTGGTAAGCCTTACCCATCAAAACCTAAACTATTTCAGTAATAGTTATTGTCAACTATCAAAAATATTTTACGTTTGGCGATTTTTATTTTCACAAATCAATCCAACCTGAGTCTTTAATATATCAAGTTTAATTTATACAGAGGTCGTTTAATACTCAATTAAATTGATAAAATAGCATCTTTGTTCGTAAAATTGTTGATGCAAAAAAAATGAAAAAACATAACGGAGAAAAAATGACTAATAGCGATAATGGAACACTAATTAGTGTAACCGAATTACAAATAAAAGCTTTACCTAAGTGACTGAGTGAAACTTTGAAGGGGTCTGATACATCAATTAAAGCTAATACCATATGTGACGTATTTAAGGATGACAATTATACATTTAAGTCAGCAAATAAAAGAACTATATCACCCGTTAAAGTAGGCATTACTTTGCCCAGATATAAATTTGATGGTGATGATTATAAAAATAATAATCGCCGTCCGCAAGGCATTGCCAAGTACGGTAAGTATATTATTAACAGTTGGTACTTTAGAAAAGGAAGATACAAGGATAATTGCAAATTAACCATCACCGATCCCATAAAGAATATATATTTTAACTTAGTGCTGGTTCAAGTTCCACAAGGTGAAGACACTGAATTTGAAAAAATTCAGTCCCATGGAGGAGGTTTAGCTGTTGTGGGTGATTATCTATATACCCAAGTCACTTCAAGATGTGAGGTTCAGGACTGCTGAGCAATTCATGATCTAGGCGCATCTTTGCATTAATGGTTACTCCCTTAAAAAAAGATGGAACAACGAGCATGATTTGCTCAGAAGTCCCTGTAAGGTTGATTTATAAATACTTTATGCAGCGTTATTGATTTTGAAAAGGGAATAACCATGTTCTTCAATCAATGCCTTGCCTAAAGCATTTCTAATTCCAACTGAATCCTGCATCTTGAAGTGGTTTGGGTATATATGGTTGATTCGTGGAAATTAGCAGACAAAAAACAAAGAGCGATCCGAGTTTTTGATCTTAGATTAATATTGGATCGCAGTGCATGTTCCTCATATATTAGTTCGGATCAGAGTTTTGTGAATGAATACACTTATATGTTGCCAGAAGTGGGCAGAATTTTGATTGATACACCTTTGAATGCTCCTCTATCCTATCTATCAACCACTGAGATCAATAACGTACCTTACTTTTTAACAGGTAATTTTTACTCTGAGAAAAAATCAAAGTACAGCCAAGGTGGTGAAGCCATGATTTGGCTGTTACCAATGAGTAACGTTAAAACTAGTGCGGATTTCGCATTTGTTGCGCCAGATGCAAGTTGCTATGAGATAAAACCCGTTTTTCCTTCGGGAGATGAGAAAGGAGATACAGTTACTCGGATCCAAGGAGCAGCGTTTGTTAATAATAACTTGCTGATAGTCAATCGATCATACTCGGATAAAACAAAACAACTGCAGGTGCTTCAGTACCAAAAGATGCCAACGTCGAGTGGTTTTGATGCGACTCAATTAAATGGATTTTTCAGCGGAACTGAATCTAATCCAAACTCTTATCAGCACAAAAACTGGTTGTACGGGTGTGAAGACCTTTGTATTGATAAAGGTATTTCACAGGAAAGCGAGATAAATTATTTATATACAGTAACGGAGTTTGCAGATCACCGTAACATCTATACGGCAAAACTGTCAGACATCATTAATCTGGTGACCTAAGTTGAACCTGTAAAACAAACGGTGTCATTATCAGTTTCATACCATGCCACTTGATTGATTAACAACCACAACCCAAAGGTTGTGGTTGTTAAGTCAATTCTGGAGGATTTATACTTAATGTGTATGCGCTTCACTTGAACCTTTTGGGTTTCTGATAGCATTCACCATTTCTTTGATATCTTCTGGTGTTTCAGCGGTGACTTTACGCACAGTAATCGCCACTCCAAAATTCACCAGCATGCCTATCAGACCTATTCCTTTTGGTGAGATACCAAATAACCAGTTTTCAGCCGAATCTAGGACTTATACTCATTACTGCTAGTTATCCTTATGTACTTTCATGTTTTTCAGGAACGCCAGATAACAGTTTCACTAAATGATGTTACGGCAGGGACATTGATAAAGATGATCCTGCCGTAACATAGAACCACTAAGGCATATCAGTAACCAATCTAAGTGGATTTACTTTCTAAGCTGCCTGTTTTGTTACTTTGACACTTCTCATTTTTACCCAAATGAAGTGCGTGATAAAATATACTACCGCTGATGCAAACGCTATCAAAGCAGCAAATATTGTTGGCAATACAGCACCAAAAACAAAGCTCATACTCATAATAAAGCCCAGTATAAACTCTGCTCTATACACTCTGAAAAATAGTGCAAAACACAGTATGCCTGGAAACAAAACCGATGAGACTTCAGAATAACCATATAAGAAACTTAACGAGAGTATTGCGCCATAGATGAGTGAAAGAACCAAACTGATAATCACTTGCTTAGTAAGTAATGGTCTACTTTCTTCAGGAGAATTTACAATGCGATTTTTAATGAGTTTAAGTAGGGCCCATGACAAAAAGGGCAATAATAAAGCTCCCCACCAATTAGATAGTTCGGGAAACTCAGGATTTTGTAGTAGGTAATGGCTTGGTACACCTTCGTTAAAGTATTGCCAGATGAGTAATGACCAAATCGATATTGTTACAAAGCTGACAAAATAGGTACTGATCCGTGATAGTTGTTCGCTGTTCATACAGGTATCTTCTTATTAATAGGTTAAATTTACTTGGTTAAGCAAATAGTATTCCAACAAGAGTAAAGTACTATTTACAAGGGCTGTGAAAGGTATTTTATAAAGCTATTGTTTGCAGTTAACCAATAAATAATTAAATTAACCATTTATTATAGATAATGGCGGATCTCTCAAATAGTGTTTAGCAAGTAAAATCAATAATACTGATAAATTACAGAAAAAAAGCAGCCATTGCGGCTGCTTTTAATTTTTATCTTTACTAAGCTACTTTAGGTGACACTAATTTTATCTAACTGTCTATGTTGAGTACTACGTAAGTTTCAGCTAAATATGCTTATTACGCATGCTGGCGACAATGCCAAATAAAGCTAGCGGCTTTAGTGCCAAAGCCAAGAGTCAATTTAACCAGATTTGATGATAAACATCCTTGTTTATCACCCTTCGGGCAAGGTTGACTTGCCTTAATTAATTCCCGATGAATTGATCATGGTGTATTTGCGCCTAACAGTCAGCACCGAGCGCAAGTAACAACCATGCTCAGTAAGCACTTAAAGCCTGCATCAGTCAAACAAACTGCGAGCAAACATAAAGGCATGACCTGGGCGCAACGGTTAAAGCGGGTATTTGGTATTGAGATCCAAACATGCGACCTGTGTGGTGGTGCAGTTAAGATCATTGCAAGTATTGAAGAACCTGTGGTGATCAAAAAATACTCGATCACCTCGATAAGCATCCATGCAAAATAGACCAAAAGCTGCCACCAAGTCGCGTATCACCACAATTTACCTTGTTGAACTTAATAAGCAAGTAAGAAGCACAAATCACACGCTTTATCCAAACACCTTCATCACTGTTTTGAATAACAGACGCTAGCCTATTGTGTTTTAAACAAAGAAGAACAAAATTAGTGATCAAAGTGGGAAAATTGGCATTTTATAGGCAAAATATCGTCAATAAATAGCCATGACAGTGGCATAAACAAACTAAAAGCTAAAATGCATACTTTAATTTTAGCCAAAAGGCCGTTTATTCTACTTATACTCTGGCGGGCTTTTAGCAACTTCAATGATAAAAGGGAATGGTGCGTGAGATCCCAAAGTTCATTTGTTTGCGTATAGTATAGGTAATGTAGTTGTGAGTGAGGCCTTAAAAGGGAAATCGCAACCTATAGAGCATTATTAGCCTCTCAAGCAGCGACAGTAGCAGGTGCTTATAACTTCGAACAGCCTGAAATATTGCATGATTATAATGTGGTACAGCAATTTCAAAGCTTACGAACCAATTGTACAGGTGGCAATAGTTCTGGTTTCAAAGTGGCATGGAGATGTCACCGCTATCCACCTGTTAAAGCAAACTCTTATACGACTAAAGTAGGTACATAATTTATAACCGTAGCCTATACAATGAATTATCTGTATTTATTTTAGGGAAGGTTATGCTTAAACATAGTGTTTATTGGGCGTTTATCGCGTTTATCGCGTTGATGTGGTTGGTTAGCCCTTTGGGCTTTGCAACACCTAACATGCCAAAAGTGGCGAATGATTTTGCGGCAAAGGTGGCCAAGTATAAGTATGTGGCATTGGGTGAGCAAAGCCACGGTGCAGCTAATGTATTTAGCTTTAAGCGAGAGGCCGTAAAAGCATTACATAAGAATTATAACTACAACGTGCTTGCACTTGAGAGTGGCTTATATGATGTAGATTGGCTGTATCGCGAATTTATTAAAAATGGCCAATCTATTGCGGGGAATGCTGCGGGTAATCTATTTTATATGTATGCAAATAGCGCAGAACTTAAACCTTTATTTCGCTATATTGAGCAATCACATCGCTCGGTACAACCGTTAAAGTTAGTGGGTTTTGACTCGCAACTGACTGGAGGAATTTCAAAACAATTTTTGGTAAAAGAATTACTGAGTCTTTTGCCACCTTTTAATGCCCAGTTTAACAAACAACAGTGGCAAGAAATAGCGGCTGTTTTGCAAAGTGTTATTGAAATCAACAGTAAAAAACCAAACAATACAGAGGCTTTTTTTACCTTATTTACACAGCTTGAAGCGCACGCGAAAGGCATTACTGCAAGGCCTGATTTTTGGCAGCGAATTTTAGTAGGGTTAAAAGCCCAAGCTAAAAGACAGTGGCAATTAGAAGATAGGCGTAGTCATGAAATGGGCAACAATTTAGTGTGGCAAGCGCAGCAGCACAAAACACAAAAAATGATTATTTGGGCACATATTTATCATTTGCAAAAAGAGCGTAATGATGGCTTTGGCAATGCCGGGAAAGTGATGTTTGATCACTACCCAAAAGAGTATCATGTAACGCATTTTACGGGTGCTCAGGGGCAGTTTGTTAACTTTATAAGTATGAAAATAGACCCTGTGGTTTCTCTTTCTAAGAATAGTGTTGAGTTTAAAGCCAATAAATTAGGCTGTGACATTTGTATTTTAGATGTCCCGACATTGTTAACTCAGCAACCTGATGACAAAGTATTGTTAATTGATTACGCCACATCAGCACCGCTCAAAACTATTGCTTATAAATGGGATACATTGATTCATTTTTCGAACGTAACGCCTTCTGTGCAGCAATAAACTGCCTAAGCTCACACTTAGAGTGCTGGGCCTTTATTGTTTACAATAAAGCCCAGATTTTATCAACTTATACTTATTTAATAACTTAATGCATTTACTCTTAGGTTGGCGTTGCCAACGTGACAAAGTGTTAAATAGCAAAGCAATAAAAATCAATTTCATAAAACATGAAACCTTACGTTTTTTTGCGTGCAAGCACCTACCTGTAATTATTAATTAAACTATCGTCATTTAAAATCATGTAATGCAGGTATTTTTAATTTTAGTCGGTTACTATACTCAAAAAAAATATGGTTTTGTTTTATGCTAAATTTTAATGATCCTATAGAATATTCCAACGTTGATGAACTTAAAGCTCGTTTTAGGTTAATGCAACTTCCATCCGCAACACTACAACGTAAAGCTGAGATTGCAAATAAATAATTAACTGCATTGATGGATGTAAAGACCATTAAGCTAATCTGGCATAACCTCTCTGAACTTCAGCAATTAGTTTTACAAGAAGCGGTGCATAATCAAAGTGGCCATTTGGACATGTTTGCGTTCAAAGTAAAGTACCAAAAATCTCACCCTAGTAATGGATATTGGAGTAAATATAATTCAAGAGGAGACGAACAAGATAAGATACTTTATATTTTTTTCTATCCTGTAGAGCGATATGGCCCTATGGTTTATAATCCGAGTGATCTAGTCCGCTTCCTAAAATCCCATATTCCATTACCACCTGAATTCTCGTTAAAAACAGTCAACAACATAGACAGTAAAGAGTTTTACATACAGGAAACTCAACAACACATTGAAGGGATGTTACATCACCAAGGAGATTTAGATTTAAAACCGTAATTAATTAACAGAAAACCTTTTTTTAGAAAAAAACACCGTATAACAACCTTGTAACATAGCTAGATAATAGAGATTGATGGGATACAGTTCAGCACTGCCCTATAAGAAATTTTTTATACCAAGGGCTATCATAAGCCGTCAAATTGATGAGGTAATAGGGGCGGAAATCCAGCAGGGCTAGAGGTAACAAATGATACTTCAGCTAAAAGCCGAATATATGGCTTTTAGCAATCTATTTCAACGATTTAAATTGTCTTGAAATCGGAGAGGGTCCATATATGGTATAAGTGTTGTACGTTTGGATCGTTTACTTATTAAAATTGTGTATTATGCAAAATCGTATTTTTTTTGTTTAGTTTAAAATATAATTATTAAAAGGCATACTTTGCAGAGAACTGTAAGCGATTCATATCACCATCTACACCATTTTCAACTTCACGTTGTGCATGTTTGAATTCGATACCAAAAGTCAGTTGTTTCTCAGGAGAATATAATAAATTAGCACTATAGCTCATGCTAAATTTAGTTGGATTACCTGTTAAATTGAGTAAAGTAGGCTTATTGTCAATATAGATAAAAGAATACATCATAGTTGATCTAAATTGATCATTCCAATGGTATTGATAAGCAGCAAATCCAGAAGTTGAATCGATTGTATCTATATTATCATCTGTTAAAACACCACTATGAGCGATATTTAAACCAACATAACGACCTAAACCCACACCTTGATTTAACATGAATTTTAAATTGTTTTTGCCCATATTTACTCGACCAGAAATACTGACACCATAAGCGCCTTCCTCTGCATCATAACTTTTTGTTTTATAGGTTAACTGTCTCACTAAACCGGCAATAGCAACGTGACCCCAATCTGCTTTATGGGTATATTTAACATTAAAATCAGGTAAACTAGCATCATCAGTTTCCACACGAGAGCCATTTATAGAGATTGTACTTTCAGGGTTTTCTACAGAAAAAGATAAAGCGCCAGAGGTATATCTAATTTGTGGTTGGCGAACAAATATTGTGCCTTCAGCTGGACCTACAAAATCTAAAGTTTCAGGTAATGCGCTCACATTTTGAAAGTTTGACCAAGCCTGACCAAATAACCAATCATCATAAGTCACAAAGGCTTGGCGAATTCTTGGTGCATAAGAGTTTGAAACTCGCTCATTACCGCCTGGAGATACTATAAAATCCAGCTCAATTTTAGTTTTAATAGGTTTACCGCTATCTAATTTAGTTAGTGTGGCTAAGCTGAAGCGTGATTGGCGTGCGTGCATATCAAAAACAGCATCAGGGCTATGTGTACCATCACCTACCGGAGTTGTACTTGGTACGTAAAAATCACGACCTAGGCCATCATAGATACTGCCATCCGAAAATGTGTCTGAATAGTCGCTCCAGATTGAATCTAGTTTGACATAACCACTATATCTTACTTCAGTATCTTCAAGGTTTACAGCATGTGCTGTTATATTTATAGCTGATAAAACAACCAATGCGGTGAGAGATTTCATTAATTTAATATTTTTCATTGTTGTATCCTATTTTAACAAATGCTACTTGTTGTTAATGTTAGGTTTACGTATGGCCGTATTTTGTTCAATTACCTTTTGGTCTATAAGACTAAGGTGTAATAATTAATGAATAGAAACTTAAATTTTGCTTTTATAAAAGAATAAGTGTTATTTAAATGTTAAACTTTACACGATGCTTTAAAATTATTACGTAGAAGCTAGACTTTAATTATAACTTAACAAATTGATTTTAATGAATAAATTAGAGGGTCATACTAAAGTCTAATATTTAAACTTTGGTAGCTGAGTAATTCTTGTAACAAGTAACAAGTAACAAGTAACAAGTAACAAGTAACAAGTACAAGTAACAAGTACAAGTAACAAGTACAAGTACAAGTACAAGTAAATAAATTAGGGAAATAGTTATGACACAGAGTATTTACCCAATACCGTCGTCAGTAAAAGCATCTGCAATTGTTAATGAAGCGCAATACTTGGCGCTTTATAAGTGGTCTCTTGAAGATCCTGAAGCCTTTTGGCAAGAGCAAGGTCAAAGACTTGATTGGTTTAAACCTTACACAAAAGCTAAAAACACGTCTTTTGATAAAGGTCATATTGATATTAAATGGTATCAAGATGGTCAGTTAAATGCTTCTTATAACTGTATTGACCGCCATTTAGAAACTAAAGCAGATAAAGTGGCACTTATTTGGGAAGGGGATAACCCTGAATCTGTCGCGTATATTACTTATCAAAAGCTACATGACGAAGTGTGTAAGCTAGCAAATGGATTAAGAAAATTAGGTGTTAAAAAAGGCGATTGTGTTGCCATATATATGCCAATGACACCACAAGCAATTTATGCAATGCAAGCATGTGCCCGCATCGGTGCTGTGCATTCAGTTGTATTTGGTGGATTTTCTCCTTCTGCCATTGCTGATCGCATTAATAATTCAAATGCCAAAGTGGTGATCACGTCAGATCAAGGTCGACGGGCAGGTAATGAAGTACCGCTTAAAGAAAATGTTGATGAGGCAGTATCACAAGAGTCTGTTACCTCTATTGAGCATGTAATCGTGCATCAATTAACGGGCGGTGAAGTTGATTGGCATGAAAAAGATGTTTGGTGGCATGATTTAGTTGCCGATGAAGCGGCAACTTGTGAGCCAGAAGTAATGGATGCTGAAGATCCATTATTTATTTTATATACCTCAGGTTCAACAGGGCAACCTAAAGGCGTAGTGCATACCACTGGTGGTTATTTAGTTTATACATCACTAACTCATGAATATGTATTTGACTTAAAAGAAGATGATGTCTTTTGGTGTAGTGCCGATGTCGGTTGGATCACCGGTCATAGTTATATTGCATATGGTCCATTGGCTAATGGCTGTACGCAAGTCTTATTTGAAGGCGTACCAACATACCCTACGGCAGGTCGTATGGGGGAAGTGGTCGATAAACATAAAGTCTCAATTTTATATACCGCACCTACAGCTATCCGTGCACTCATGGCTAAAGGCGATGAACCGACAGCGAGCTCGACTCGTGACAGTTTACGTATTTTAGGCTCTGTTGGTGAGCCAATTAATCCTGAGGCTTGGAGCTGGTACTATGAGCAAATAGGTAATAGTCAATGTCCCATTGTTGATACGTGGTGGCAAACAGAAACGGGTGGCATGATGATCACACCACTGCCTGGTGCGACAAAAATGAAACCAGGTTCAGCAACAAGGCCATTCTTTGGTATTGCGCCTGCTTTATTTGACGCAGAAGGCAATGTACTTGAAGGTGAAGCTGAAGGTAATTTAGTGATTTTAGATAGCTGGCCAGCACAAGCGCGTACAGTTTATGGTGATCATGAACGTTTTGAGCAAACTTATTTCTCAGCGTATCCTGGCGTTTACTTTACAGGTGATGGCTGTCGTCGTGATGAAGATGGTTATTACTGGATCACAGGTCGCGTTGATGATGTATTAAATGTATCAGGTCATCGCTTAGGCACGGCCGAAATTGAAAGCGCATTAGTGGCACATGAAGCGGTCGCAGAAGCAGCGGTTGTTGGTTACCCACATGAAATTAAAGGTCAAGGCATCTATGTTTATTTGACTCCTAATGATGGTGTGTCAATTACAGATGAGCTAACGAAAGCAGTCCGTAATCATGTGCGTAAAGAGCTAAGCCCAATTGCATCACCAGATATGATTCAATGGTCACCTGGACTACCTAAAACGCGATCAGGCAAGATTATGCGCCGTATATTACGTAAAATTGCAGCGAATGAGCATCAGCAGTTAGGTGATACATCAACACTAGCAGATCCGACTGTTGTTGAAGAGCTGATTGAAAATCGTCTTAATCGTTAATCGTTAATCGCTTGCTTAAGTGTTAACTTAATGAGTAATATAATGGCTGTTGTCTAACTGGGAGAACAGCCATTTTTTAGGAGTAAACTATGAGCAAGTTTTTGATAGCGGATGATCACCCTTTGTTTCGTGAAGCATTAAAAGGAGCGCTACAGAACGCTTTTAGTGAACTGACGGTATTTGAGTCTGATAATTTTAAATCTACTCTTGAAATTTTAGATAAAGAAGATGATCTTGATATCTTGTTATTAGATTTACATATGCCAGGTAATGATGATTTATATGGCTTAATTAGGATCCGTGAAGAGCATCCTGACCTGCCTATTGCTGTGATATCTGGTAGTGAAGAGATCAATGTTGTATCTAAAGTGATGGCCTATGGCGCTTTGGGCTTTATTCCAAAATCATCTTCATCAGTTGAAATTGCAGCGGCTATTAATGAAGTTTTAGCAGGTGAAACTTGGTTACCAGAGTCAATGAAAGATAAGGTTAACGGGTTATCTCATGATGAAGTTGAAGTAGCAGTACAAGTCGCATCTCTCACTCCACAACAATATAAAGTACTGAGTTATTTACATGAAGGCTTGCTTAATAAACAGATTGCATATGAATTAAATATTTCAGAAGCAACAGTTAAAGCACATATAACGGCAATATTCAGAAAACTAGGTGTTTATAACCGCACACAAGCTGTATTGATTGCAGCTAAACTACAGCTTGAGTCACCTGTTGAAGCGTAAAAAAAATAGAAAGTGTGACGATAACAAATCCCCAAAGTTATTGGGAATTTTTTATGCCATGTCACTTTAAAGTACCTACTTTATTTGAAGACAACAGTCTTATTTCCATTGACAAATAATCTATGTTCACTGGCTAATTGCAAAGCTTTACAGAACACGGTTTTCTCGACATCTCTACCTAATTTAGCTAAAGATTCAGCATCATCATCATGGGTGACATGAATCACATCTTGCATAATAATAGGGCCTTCATCTAACTCGTCAGTAACGTAATGAGCAGTAGCACCTATCATTTTAACACCGCGCTCGTAGGCTTGCTGATAGGGTTTGGCGCCAATAAAGGCAGGCAAAAAAGAGTGATGTATATTAATGACTTTCCCGCTAAAACGTTTTACAAAATCACTGCTTAAAATGCGCATGTATTTTGCTAAACCAATTAAATCAGGTTGATAATGTTCAATTTGTGTTGCAACTGCTTCATCGTGTTCTGCTCGAGTCAGGCCTTGATGACTAATGAAGTGATACGGTACATTAAACCCTTTAACAAGGGGGTTGAGTGTTTCATAATTTGAGATAACGGCAACAACTTCGATATTTAATGCATCTTCAAAGTACTTTAATAAAACGCCGCCTAAGCAATGGGCTTCTTTAGTTGCTAATAAAACGACACGGATTTTTTCTTGGCCAATTAGCTCAAGATTACAATCACTTGGTAATTGTGCTTTTAATTCTTCAAGGAAGTTAATTTTAGTGAAATCACCTTGAAGTTCGGTGCGCATAAAAAATCTTTCATTGATATTATCAACAAATTCATTATTTTTTATGATATTTAATTTATGTTCATAACAAAGTCCAGTGATTTTAGCGATTAAGCCTTTTTCATCTGGGCAGTCTATTAGTAATACTTTTTTCATCTCATTCCCCTTTTATGTTCAAGTAAAAAGTAGATTACTCGAATCAAATAGCCCATCATTATTTGACAAAGGAGACAAGATTGGAAGTGTTTATTTGATAAAATTTAAATTCAGTGTGGCAGTGCCTTTTTTAAAATATCAGTTTAACCTTTTAGTTATCCTCAATTAATATGCGATATTTCTCTGCTAGCTATGACTGTGATATCGATTAGTTTAGAAGCTTTGATTTGGCGCAATACTTAGGTATGCTATTGGTAGTCGTATACGAATAATAAAAATAAAATAGGCAAGTTATGACGCTCATGTTCATTTGTGCAGCTATTGGTACATCAATACTTAATCTAGATACATTAGTACATCAAAAAGATGCTGATAAATTATCAGTAACGCAATTGGGGAGCGATAAACACGCAAGTGAGTTTTTAATTTCTATAGCAGATCAAGTGCCCCTGCATATACACAAACATCACACTGAAATTATTTATATTTTAGAAGGCGCAGGTGATATGACAGTCAATGATAAATTGGTCAAAATTAAAAAAGGTGATTATATTCGAGTACCTGAAAATACGCCTCATGGTGTTAAAGTCACCTCAGCTAAGCCACTAAAAGTACTCTCAGTGCAAACTCCAGAATACAAAGGTATAGATAAGCATTTCGTTAACTAAATTATGCATAAAAGGTTTTATGATGGAAAAAACATCACGTATCAATAGTATTATTATCGGTTGTGCATTAATAATAGGGTTAATAGGCTTAGGTTTATCGATTAAAAGTGGATTATTGTCATTTAAATCCATGGAGCGTTCAGTTGTAGTCAAAGGCTTGGCTGAACTTGAAGTGAGTGCTGATACTGCTATCTGGCCAATGAAATTTACTGATGCTGGGAATGATTTAGCTAAGTTAATGCAAACAGTGCAAAAAAATAATCAAAGTGTTATTGCGTTTTTAAAATTACATGGCTTTGACGATAGTGAAATAACAATAGGTACCCAAGTGGTGCATGATAAGCTTGCAACTGAATATGCTACTAATCAACAATTTAAGTATCGCTATACCGTTGAATCCTCTTTATCAGTTTATACTCATTTACCTGATAAAGTACTCAATGCAAGCGCTAAACTCAGTGAGTTGGCAAAACAAAATATCGTTATGCTAAGGCAAGATTATAATAACAGATTGGAGTTTTTATTTACCAAGCTTAATGATATCAAACCAAAAATGGTGCAAACCGCAACTAAAAATGCCAGAGAAGTGGCTTTGAAATTTGCCAAAGATTCAGATTCAAAGCTTGGTAAAATTAAATCAGCGAGACAAGGTCAGTTTAGTATTTCTGACAGGGATTCCAATACGTCTCATATTAAAAAAGTACGTATTGTTTCTACAGTTGAATACTATTTATCAGATTAATATGAATTAAATATAGTGTTAGGTTCAAAGGTAAGCAATGATACACATTACGAATGGTGATAATGCCAATCGCTATCTGAAGCAAGTAGGTATCGAAGGTCAATTTCAAGCTTGGCAAGATGTATTGCATCATGGCCCAATAACAGCTGAAACTAATTTAAATAAAATTACTGAATATCGAAGCCAATTTTTAGCTGAGTTTTTTTGTATTGCTTTATCTGATATTAAGGCTAAGTTCAATAAAAGAGATCAAGCACTGTTAAGTTTAGCGCCTGAAGATGAAGTGGTCTTATGGTTAACGCCTGAATTATTTGATTGTTTGATTGGTTTACAGTTTCTAGCCTGGTTTAACAGCTCTCATTTGCGAAAGAAAAACTTAAAAGTGATCATGGTACCAGATCATTTACCGCCAAAAGAGCACGATTCAGAGCATATTCAACGCTATTTTCAGACTCGCTTTACGCCAGCTCCTGCTTTTTATAAACTCGCCAATCAAGTTTGGCAGGCACTGATTTTACCATCAGATCAGCGAAGTATTGCGCTAAAAAAATGTTTAGCATTAGAGTTTAAATATTGGCCAAGCCTAAAGCTTGCTATTACACGCTTTTTAGAAGAAACGCCGTCTGCACCTGAGCTTTCACGAACACAGTGGCAAATATTGGATATATTACTCATAAAACCTTTATCGCTAGCTCAGCTATTTGGAGAAAATCAACAGTTAGAAGAGATCCCTTTTATGGGGGATTTAAGTTTCTGGTGTACTTTAGAAATGATGCGAGAGTTAGTGGATATTGATACTCAAGAGTGTATTTTACATCAAGAGCGGATGTTTTATCATTTACATCAAGTTTCTTTATCCGAGCAAGGTATGAAAGTAATTACAGGCGATGGCTATTTAACTTAAATTTGGCATAACCCACTTGGGTGTTCAAACTAACTCATAAATATTTAACTTGGTAGGATATAGGGTGTTATCGGCATACTCTATTACTTTAAACAAATATTAAACACACATTTATATGATCGTTTTGAATAGAGAAATAAAAAAGGGCCTAGAGGCCCTTTTTAGTCATTGATTTTATTTATTTTGAAGCAACGTATTGATCTACAAAGTCTTCAAGTACGTTAAGCGGTAAAGGACCATTTTTTAGTACAACATCATGGAATTCACGAATATCGAATTTGTTACCTAGTTTATCTTTAGCTGCTTGACGCAATTCTAAAATCTTTAGCATACCTATTTTATAAGCGGTTGCTTGTGAAGGCATTACAACGTGACGCTCAACCATTTTAATACCGTCAGAAGTGGCATTTGGTGTATTATTTACGTAGTAATCAATACCTTCTTGGCGAGTCCATTTCATTGCGTGAATACCCGTATCAACCACTAAGCGACATGCGCGCCATAATTCCATTGATAAACGACCAAAATCTGAATATGGGTCTTGATATAACCCCATCTCTTTTGGTACTAACTCTGAATATAAACCCCAACCTTCAATATAAGCTGTGTATCCGCCAAATTTACGGAATTTAGGCACATCTTCAAGCTCTTGTGCAATTGCAATTTGCATGTGATGCCCAGGAATACCTTCATGATAAGCTAAAGCTTCCATTTGGTAAGTTGGCATCGCTTCCATATCGTAAAGATTTGCGTAATAAACACCTGGGCGAGAGCCATCAGGCGCAGGTTGTTGATAAAAGGCTTTACCAGCTGCTTTTTCACGGAATGCTTCAACCGCTTTTACTTTTAAATCAGCTTTAGGTTTTACAATAAATAATTCATCTAAACGAAGTTTCATATTGTCGATAAGTGCAACAGCTTCGTCTAGGTATTCTTGTTTACCTTCTTTTGTATCTGGCTTATAAAACTGCTTATCCGTTTTCATAAACTGCATAAATGCTTTTAAGTCACCTTTAAAACCTACCTTTTCTTTAATTTCACGCATTTCATTATGAATACGTGCCACTTCGCTTAGCCCTGTTTTATGAATTTGCTCAGCAGTTAAATTTGTTGTTGTGGTACGTGCTAATGCATTATTATAAAAAGCTTTACCATTAGGAAATTTCCATGCGCCATCATCATTATTAGCGCGTAACTCTAGAGTTTTAAGGTAAGAAATTAATTGCTGATATGCAGGTTCAATTGATGATTTTAAGCTTTTAATTGCTTGTGAGATTAACGCATTTTTTTCGCTTTGTTCAATTTCAAGTTTATTCACTTTACGTGTGAAGTCAGCTAGTAAAGTTGAATCATCGCCTGATTCAAATGGTGCACCTTGAATGATATTTTTGCTTGATTCAATTACATGCGGAAAAACAAATTTAGGTGCAATGATACCTTTTTGTGCTCTTATCTCTAGATCTTTTTGTAGTTGAGAAAAAACTTCTTTTACACCATTTAAGCGAGAGATATAGGCTTTTGCTTCTGAAACATCAGCAATTTGATGTTGGTTGATTAAAAATGCAGGCACCATAGAGTGTGTACCATGCATTTGATTTACGGGATAGTTATGATAACGCCACTTGAAATCAGCAATTGTATCTTCAAGATTTTGTTTCATTAAGTTGTAGCTAACTTTCGTGCCATCATCAAGCGCTGCGTAGTTCATCGTTTTTAATGTTACTAAATCTTTTTTAGTTAAAGCTAAATCTTCTAGTGCACGTGCTTCAGAGCCGTCATCCCATTTGTCATAATCTTTTTTAATGCCCATGTAAGTTTGGTAAATTGGGCTACGCATCACATCACGGTTGAAAGTTTCTTCAAAAAATGCATTTGCTTTTTCAGATTCAGTTTGTGTGTTTTTAACAATTTCATTCACTGCATCAGACGTATTTGTTGTTTGAGTATGTTGACAACCCGTTAATAGAAGAGTACTAATTGCTGTTGCAATAAGTGTTTGTTTAATCATTGTTTTTACCTTTATTTCAAGAGTATTTTTATGGGTAGTATATATAGATTCAATTTAAAACTCAGTATAATTTTGTAACGAATTTTTACTTATTTCATGAGAGTCACTGAACCTGTTTTATAGGTTGAGTATATCAATTGTTGTATTTTTCAATATTTGTAATTGTTATCATCTTTTAGACGAATAATTCTAGCAAATCATTTAAATATCTGTGACCTTTTGCGGTGACTTGCCATTGCTGTGCGTTATTTTTAGATAATGATTGTAAAATTAAGCCTTGTTCAGAGGCTTTGATAAAAGACTGTTCAACAAAGTTTATTGCTAAGCCAGTATAATCACTAAACTCACTTTGATCGAAAGGTTCAAATAAACGTAATCTATTCATAAAAAATTCAAATGGTAAATCGTCTAATTTTACTTGCCAGCAATTAAATAAATAGCTTTTAGCTTGCTCTGTTTCGCTTGGTGCCATATAACCTTTTGGGTGCTTTATTTTAACAGTACGTACAATTTTATTTTGAATCGGCAAAGTGATTTTACCGTGAGCACCACATCCTATACCTAAATAGTCACCAAAACGCCAATAATTTAAATTATGCTGACATTGATTATCGGGTAGGCTATAGCCTGATATTTCATACTGCTGATAACCCGCATTAGTTAAAATATCATGGCCTTGTTCTTGGATATCCCACAACGCTTCATCTTCAGGTAATTTGGGTGGACGAGAGTGAAACTGGGTATTTTCTTCTATGGTTAATTGATACCAAGAGATATGTTTTGGTTTTAAAGCAATTACCTTTTGCAAATCGTCTAATGCATCTTCTAAACTCTGACCTGGTAAGCCATGCATTAAATCTAAATTGAAACTGTTTAAACCCGCATTTCGTGCTTGTTCAGCAGCTTTAACTGCTTCATCGGCATCATGAATACGGCCAAGGGCTTTAAGTTTATCGTTTTGCATGCTTTGAATGCCAATTGAGATACGGTTAATACCAATATTAACATAGCCTTTAAAGCGACCAGATTCGATTGTGCCTGGATTGGCTTCTAATGTGATTTCTATATTATCTTCAAAAGGGATCATGGCTTTGATGCCTTTTATTAATTTACCAATAGCAGCCTCAGTTAATAAACTAGGTGTGCCACCGCCTATAAAAATAGACTTTAAGTTTCGCCCTTGTACGTAATGCAAATCTTGCTTTAAATCATTGAGTAAATCTTGGATATAATCAGTTTCGGGAATAATGCCTTTTTGACTGTGACTGTTAAAATCACAATAAGGACATTTTTGCACACACCAAGGAATGTGAACATATAGGCTAAGTGCAGGTAATTTCATGATTATGCTGGCAACTTATTTTGTAATAAAACCGCTAGCTGTTTTAAAGCTTTGCCACGATGACTTAAAGCATTTTTTGTTATTTTATCTAACTGAGCTGAAGTTGTTTGTTTTTCAGGCACATAAAAAATAGGGTCGTAACCAAACCCATTTTCTCCATTTGGCTGCGTTGTAATTTTTCCTTCCCAAAAGCCTTGGCAAATAAGTGGAGTAGGGTCATCAGCATGGCGCATTAATACTAATACACAGCAAAATCTTGCGGTGCGTTTTTCTTCAGGCACTTTTTTAAGTTCAGCTAATAGTTTTAATAAATTATCTTTGTCACTGGCATTACTGCCTGCAAAACGCGCTGAGTAAATTCCTGGTGCACCATTGAGTGCATCAACTTCTAACCCCGAGTCATCTGCTATAACAGGTAAGCCAGTTATTTTGGCAGCATGACGAGCCTTAATAATTGCATTTTCAACAAATGTAGTACCTGTTTCAGCAACTTCAGAGACATTAAATTCACTTTGAGGTACAACTTCAATTTTTAAAGAACTCAGCATATCGCTTAATTCTTTTACTTTATTTAAGTTACCAGTTGCTAGTACTAATTTATTCATGAAAATGCTTACACTTTTATAGGGGATTAGGTGGATCATACTGAGGCAATCCTCAAAAAGCTATTTAAAATAACTTTACCAATAACAATCCAACAGCGATATAAATTGCTAACTCTATACTCGCTATGCCAATATTATCTTGCTGATCGACTTCTGACTCGGTATTTATTTTTGGTAAAGCTAATCGAATAGCTAAAGCACTTAAAAACTGCTGCAAAATTATTAAGATACCACACTGCAGCGCGACGATGAGTAAGTTTTCAACCATTTTACCTGGAAAGTATGTTGCACTTGCCAATCCTGCATAAATTGCTAAACATGCACCAAGTGTTTGTCCGCCATATCGCAATCCCAGAGAAATATTTTCGAATTTAAATTGATTTTGTAATGAACTTCCTTGATTTGCTTTACTAAAAGCATATTCTTGCCAACGACTATTTAAATACATAAATACTTGAAGCAAGATAAAGGTGACGGCTAATATCAATAAACCATCTAAGCTTTGGGCATGTGACCAATTATATAGACCTAAAACAAGAATACCATTGCCTATCATGACTCCAGATTCAACTAAAGCAGCACATATATTTTTATGCTGAATCTCTTTTTCTTCGTTAAAATCTTTTAAAATAAAATGAGCATGAATATTCTTACCGATATGAATATAAGCAAAAGCAAATAACATAAGTAGAATGCCATATAATGTATCGGCTCTAATATCTGTAAAACTCAGGTTTTTAAATAAAAATCCTGTCACAACTAATACTGTAAATAGTGTTGAGGCATAGCTTATACCCATAGCAAAGTTATCTTTTTGGGCTAGCTCCTTACGTAAACCATTAGGTGACTTATTTTTCATTAT
Source organism: Pseudoalteromonas sp. NBT06-2 (assembly GCF_002276045.1). Lineage (GTDB taxonomy): Bacteria > Pseudomonadota > Gammaproteobacteria > Enterobacterales > Alteromonadaceae > Pseudoalteromonas. The sequence continues at coordinate 21,147 of NZ_NQMR01000093.1, forward strand.
TGTACGAACAATTAAAATAACCAGTAAAGCAAGAATAAAAGAGCTGCTAAGCGCGATAAAGGCTTGATTTGAAAGAGTGATATAATCCATAGTGTTACGCTATAGTGATTGAATCAACAGATTTTATATGAATTTTTTGGAGAAATATATGTCGATTAACTTATCTGAAGTTTTGTATGAATTAGGTATTAAAAGGTTTATAGAAATATATCCTGCGCAAGTTAATGACAATATAACTTCTGATTGTGAAAACTATGCCTTAGTGAAATTATTAGCATTAAGTGATTTTGCTTATGAAGTGCTATTAAAATCTCCAGAGTTAGGTGTTTGGTTATTAAATGAAAAAGAAATAAAAATTACACAAATAAAACCTGCGTTAACACGTGAACAAATCAATAATGAATCAGATAAACAGAGTTTTAAATCTTTAAGAGATTATAGAAATCGCTATTGGTTAAAGGTGGCTTTTTTAGATTTAATAATGAAAAATCCAATAGAAGAGAGTATTCGCTATATTTCAAAGTTATCTGACTCTTTGATACATAATGCTTATTTATGGGCATATGAACAAGTTGCTAAAATTAATGGCAAACCTTTAAATAAAAATGGTGATGCTATGCCTATGTTGATTTTAGGGATGGGCAAGTTAGGTGGCTTTGAATTGAATTATTCATCTGATATTGATTTGATTTTTAGTTATCCTGAGTATTGTGAAACCCAAGGTGGTAGACGCAATATTGAAGCACAAGTTTTTTTTACTAAGGTGTCACAAAAGTTAATCGCAGCTTTAAATCAAATAACCCCAGATGGTCAGGTATTTCGCGTTGATATGCGACTAAGACCTTTTGGCGACAGTGGGCCTTTAGTCATCAGTTTTAGTGCGATGGAAGATTATTATCAAGAGCAAGGTCGAGACTGGGAGCGTTATGCCATGCTTAAAGGTCGACTGATTCAAGGTGATGAATTAGAGGCTGTAACCAATTCTGAAGCGCGCTATAGAAGTGAATTTTATACTTTATTGAAACCTTTTGTTTATCGCAGGTACATAGATTTTTCAGTCGTTGAGTCTCTTCGTAAAATGAAAGCTATGATAGCGCAAGAAGTGAGGCGCAAAGGTTTAAAAGGAAATATAAAACTCGGTTCTGGTGGTATTCGTGAAGCTGAATTTGTTGTTCAGGCTTTTCAAATGATCAGAGGTGGCAGGGATGTCAATTTACAAACTCAATCTTTACTTAAAGCGCTTGAACAACTGGTTGAATTAGGCGCACTAGAATTTGAAAACGCAAAAAAATTAAAACAAGGATATTTATATTTAAGAAAAGTAGAGCAATATCTGCAAATTTTTAATAATGAACAAACACAAACTTTGCCATTTGAAGATATAAACCAGCAAAGACTCACGGATTTATTAAATAAAACTAACTATGAAGAAGTGCTTGATGAAGTTTCAAATATCATGGCACAAATCCATGATGAATTTGATTTGATGGTGGGCACCGAAAAAGAAGTAGTAGATGATGATTCTATTTTATATGAAACTTTATGGACTAATTCAGATTTTAGTTTATTAGATAAAGTTCATTTTTCAGATGAAGAGCTCACTCTCTGGGAAAGAGAGTTAGTAGAATTTAAGCTGCAATTAGTTAAAATTAAAATTGGGAGTCGTGGACGAGATATCCTTGATAAGTTAATGCCAAAATTACTTGAGCAACTCATTTTAGCAAGTAAGGAACAACCATTAGATGTCAGTGTTTTTTGTATGGTCAATCAGGTGCTTTTAAAAGTAGTATCAAGAACTGCTTATTTAGAGCTATTGTTTGAAAATCAAGGTACATTAAAACAGTTAATTTTATTGTGTAGTCATAGCAAATGGATTGGTGAGCAAATTGCACGTTATCCAATTCTATTGGATGAGTTGATAGATCCAGCCATTTTATACCACCCCTTAAGTTTAAATGCTTATAAAGATGAAATTCGCCAATATTTTTTACGAATAGACAGTCAAGACCTAGAGCAACAGATGGAAGCATTAAGGCAATTTAAACAGGCTTATCAATTAAGAATTGCAGCGGCTGATGCTACTGGAATTCTAGATATTACCAATGTGAGTAATCACTTAACTGCACTTTCTGAAGCAATTGTAGAGCAAAGTGTATTGATTGCTTGGCAACAAATGGTAGATCGCTTTGGTTATCCGAAAAATGCAACAGATGAGCATAAAGGGTTTTCCGTTATCGCGTATGGTAAAGCGGGAGGTATTGAATTAGGTTATGGTTCTGATCTTGATTTAGTATTTCTACATAACTGTCTAGGCAATACTTTAACCAACGGCGCAAAACAAATCGATTCTCGTCAATTTTATTTAAAACTCGCTCAAAGGATAATGCACTTATTCAATACTCGTACCGGATCTGGTATTTTATATGAATTAGATACCAGATTAAGACCTGAAGGTGCCTCTGGATTATTAGCGATTAATATAGAAACCTTTGCTGATTACCAATTAAATGAAGCATGGACATGGGAACACCAAGCCTTGGTAAGATCGCGAATGATATTTGGGCAAGCGTCTTTGTTAAAAAGATTTTATGAAATTCGAAAACAAGTATTAAGCCTCAGTCGTGATAAAAGTGATTTAAAAGTAGAAGTCGCAAAAATGCGAGAAAAAATGCGAAGTCATTTAGCTAAAGGCAATAATGAATTATTTGATTTAAAACAAGATAAAGGCGGTATGGCAGATATTGAGTTTATTGCACAATATCTGGTATTGGCAAATAGTGATACTCAAGAAAAAATAATGTTATATCCTGATAATATTCGTATCTTTAAAACAGCAAGTAAGCTAGGTTTAATTTCAACTGAGCAGGGGAGAAAGCTAATTAAAGCATATTGTGATTATAGAGATCAGTATCATTTATTAAGTTTGCGTCAACAAGATAAGTTAGTAAGTAAAGGTGACATTCAACAACATAAACAAAACGTTTATCAAGCGTGGCAAGATATTATAGGATAATAACAAACCTGCTAAGGATACTGTATGGTGTGAAAGAAAGGGGGGCGCAGACTGAAAAAGGATAATTATTTACAGGCTCTTTCTGGTTGCAGAAAGTTACTTTTCAATCATGTAATACAAGTATCCCATATCACAGGCGGTTTTTACATCGTTGCTCTAATACAATTTTTTCTAACAAATTCCGGGGGGGTTTCTGTGATCACTACAGCACGATGTTTATAACAAAAAAAACTTTTAACATCAAATTCAAAATCATTATCAATGGCTGTACCAACTTGATATAAAGTTGAAACAAAATTACTTTCAACTCTGAAATTATGTTTCACTTTATAGTCTTTATTTAAATACCAATAAAGAGCAATACCTTCATCTTTAGCATATTGATTCATTATTGATTTTAATGTTTTTCCTGTTTCAAAACGTCTACTTTGCACTGTACCTTTCCATTTAGGACTGGAGGGTTTGACTATTTCAGCACGTTGTTGCAATGCTGTAGTTAACTTTGTTGTTGGTACTTTTATGTTTTGAACAAATTCGCTACCAGATGTCTTATTATCTAAAGATCTGCGAATTGAAGCATAAAAGTTAGATAAGCCATCGGCAGCAGCATTTGATTGACTTTTTTTACTAGGTGTATAAATAGGGCCATCAGCCAATAGAAAATAAGCCGCTGCAGCGATTAGTACAATTGCTAATGATAAATGTTTAAACCAAAACCACATAATATGAACCGACTCTATAAAGTTATTAACTATATTAACATTTTTTTGATGTCAATCAATTCTTTGTAGAGTCTGTAGTTTTGTAATTGTTACTAGGAAGTGTTTATTTATAGACTGAAGGGGCATCTTTATCTGGACGGGTTTTAAAGCGTCTATGTAGCCACATATATTGTTCTGATGCATTATTTACTGCGTATTCAATATGTTGGTTTACTCGAGTTAAATCTTCAGTTTCATTACCTACAGGAAAATTTTCAAACATAGGCGTAATTTCAATATCGTATTTACCTTCAGCTGTACGTTTACTGCTGAAACCAACTGTTTCACAGTTTTTACTTGAAGCAAAAAGCGTGGTGCCAGTGGTGGTTCCGGTTTGGCTCATTGCAAAGAAGGGTACAAATTCACAGCGTTTTCTACCATAATCTTGATCAGGCAGATAATAGCATAGTTTTTGTTTACTAAGCGCTTTGAGTAGGCCTTTAACATCTTTTTTACCAATTAAATACTCGTTTGAACGTAAGCGTCCTTTTGTCATAAAGTATTCAAGTAAAGTGTTATTATGTGGACGATAAAAACCAACACCATTTTGTGTTTCACCCATCATACGACCTGCCATTTCAAGGTGTAGCATATGTGGTACTAACATGAGCACGCCTTTTCCTGACGCTTGGATATTTTCTATATGATGAAAGCCTTTTATTTCACCCTGGTGGCGTTTTACACGCCACTGTGGCCACCACCATGACATGCCTGATTCAAATATAGCTATGCCAGTATTTTCCATATTTTTAACGACTAATTGGCTTTGTTGCTCTTTTGGCATATCTGGAAAACACAATTGAATATTGCGTTCAGCGATATGTCTGCGTTTTTTAAAATATTTATACAGTAGGCGACCTATACCTTTACCCATGACTATTTGTAATTTAAATGGCAGCCAAGATATGAGGTATAAAATAGTTGTACCAATCCAAGTTAGCCAAAACTTAGGATGTAAGAATAATAATTTAAATTTAGGGTCGTTTACCACAAAGCAACTCAAAGTTAGGTAATAATAAAGGTAAGATTATAAGCGAGGTAGGTAGTTTATTGAAAGTAATTTATTGAAAGTAAAGGAGAGCGAATGAGCTCTCCTTAGTGATATAACTTAGTTTAATCCGCGATTGATCGCTTCAATGTCAGTTTTATTTAGTGTACCAGCAGCTTGTTTTAAGCTTAATGTTGATACAACATAACGATAACGAACAGCAGATAAATTACGTTTAGCATCAAATAAGTTTCGGGTACTTAATAAAACATCAACGATAGTACGCGTACCTACTTCAAAACCAGCTTCTGTTGCTTGTAATGCACTTTGTGCTGACACTACAGCTTGCTCTAGTGCTTTGTATGTTGCGATATCTGAAACAACTTGGTTGTAAGAAGTACGTACATTACGTGTAACAGAGCGGTGAGTTGCTTCTAAATCTTCACTGCTTGCAACATAATTAGATCTTGCTATGTCAACACCTGCTTGGATTCCACCGCCAGCATAAATAGGTGCAGTTAAACTTACACCTAATGTTGTTGAGTCTTTTGGTGCTCTTATTCCATCAGCATTTGCAGGCCTACTATCCCAGCTTTCAGAATAACTACCATTAAGTGATAAGGTTGGTAAGTGACCAGCTTTAGCTCTTTCTATTCTTACTTTGGCCACTTCAACAGATAGCTTTGAGATTTGTAGCTCTAAGTTTCTTTCTTCAGCTGTTTTAATAAAATCTTCACTGTTATTTGTTGGTGAAACAGTGGAGAATCTTGTGGTATTAAGAGGATTTAATTTTGAATGATATTTACCTGTAATTTCACGTAATTGCTCTCTAGATGTTTCAACGTCATTTTTTGCAACAATTTCACGAGCTACTGCGTTATCAAATTGCGCCTGAGCTTCGTGTACATCAGTGATTGCTGTTAAGCCCACTGCAAATCTTTGTTTAGTTTGTTCTAATTGACGTTCTATGGCGCGTTTTTCAGCTTGAACAAACTCTAAATCATCCATATTACCTAATACATCAAAGTAGGCGTTAGATACACGAACAATCAATGTTTGCTGAGCTAAATCATAGCTAGTTTTAGATTGAAGCGCTTCTTTTTCTGCAATCGATAAACTTTTCCAGTTACTAAAATCAAATAAAGATTGGCTTAATGTTAGCTTCCCGCCAAATGAATGTGATTTATCATAACCTGTTGAGAAAGATAAGTTTGGTAATAAACTGCTCATAGCGCTATCAATATTATATGCATCTCTATCAGCATTTGCTTTGGCTTTTAAAACTGTAGGATCATTTGCCGTTGCAATTTCAAATACTTGAAGTAAATCTTCGGCGAAACTATTGCTTGCAGTAAAGCTACAGCTTAAACCGATTAAGGCCGATAATATTTTTTTATTCATTTTTTGTATCATGTGAGTGGCGTCCGTTATCAATTATTCTTTATTTAATTGCAGAGATGTTAAACTGTTTTTACGCGAACAGAAAAAACTAATACGTAAAATAAGGTGTTCAAGTGTAACAGAATATATTTAATTTTCTGGAACAAGGGTACACTTATATGAATTAATGCAGTAGCTATTTAGGTTTATATATGAACAATATTTCAATTTTCAAGAGCAAAGACATCGATCTTATTGAAAAAGAAGCAGTATATAACGGTTTTTTTAAAATAGAACGTTATGGGTTTCGTCATAAATTATTTGCTGGTGGTTATTCCGATATTGTTTACCGTGAAATCTTAGAACGAGGTCATGCAGTTGCGGTATTACCTTATGATGTTAAAACTGATAGTGTTTTACTCATTGAGCAAGTTCGCATTGGCGCATTAGATCCCGCTTTAGATAAATCACCTTGGTTATTAGAATGCATAGCGGGAATGGCTGATGGCTCCGATGATTATCAACAAGTTGCAATAAAAGAAGCGAAAGAAGAAGCAGGATTAGATCTTGATAATTTAACTTTTATGATGTCTTACTTATCAAGTCCTGGAGGTACTACTGAGCGTTTATATCTTTACCTCGCACAAACTGATTTAAGCCGAGCATGTGGTCTATTTGGTTTAGAGCATGAAGGTGAAGATATTAAAGTGCATGTTATGCCTAGAACCCAGGCGATGGAATATCTTGAAAAAGGCATAATTGATAACGCTGCAACCGTGATTAGTTTACAATGGTTAGCATTAAATTTAGATAAGTTTAAATCATGACTCATTTAGTGAAATCTGAAAAATACATCCCTAATTTACCAGCTTTTATGACGGTATGTGAGCAAAATTATTTTAGAGCTATGAAATTAATGCCAAAAACAGAAACTGTTGGCGATACGAATGTGATTGATGTTGAAAAGTTTTGTTACCAATTAGAGATCACTGCTACTTCTAGATTTACAACGGATATCATATTTAAACAAATCAGTAGCAATGTTATTGGTTTTATCAATCCCAAATTATTAGTACGTGTATACCACGATGCCCGAATGGCTGAAGTGATCAGCCCTGATTATTTAAAGCGCATTAAACCTTCAAATAAATACCCAAATCCGTTAATGCACCAAAAAGATGAAAAATATCAAGTGAATGCTTTTTTATTAGATTGGCTAGATCATTGTATTACTCATGGGCGAGCTAACTGTTTATGGGATGTGAACCATGGCTTGGTTTGATGACTGTTACCAAATAGATAAACCAAATATCACAATTGCGCATTTTACAGATTGTCATTTGTTTGCTCAAAACAGTGGTGAGTATTTTGATGTAAATACATCTCAAGCATTAAAAGACTCACTCAAAGATATAAAAAGTAAAAAACCTGATTTAGCGATTTTTGGTGGAGATTTAACACAAGACCATACAATAAAGTCTTATGAAAAATTTGTTGCTTTAATTCAAAAGGCAGCTCTCGATTTTCCGGTATTTTGGTTGCCAGGTAATCATGATGAAATTGCATTATTTGAGAAGGCATTTAAAAATCAAAATAATTTACTGAACCATAAATGTATTGATACTGTTCACTTTCAAATATTATTACTTAATAGTAAAAGCGAAACACCTTCTGGTTTTATTGATGAAATTGAATTAACACAAATCAAAAAATTGATAAATAAGAGTGAAAAGCCAAGCATAATTTTTGCACACCACCATCCATTATCAGTTGAAGGCTACATAGATAAGCATATATTGACTAATGGTGAACATTTACTTGCTCAATTGAGTAATACAGATAAATTGGCTTTATTTGTTCATGGCCATGTTCATAATGAATATCAAAAAAATTATTTAGGTATAGATATTTGTGCGACACCGGCAACATCAATTCAATTTAAAAAAAGAACAACTGATTGGCAACAAGAAAATTTAGGGCCTGGTTATAGGTTGATTAATATTAATGAGCTAGGTGAATTTAATACTCAAGTTATTTGGGTGAAAAGTAGTGACTAAACCACGTGTTATTTATGTGCATGGCTTTAATAGCTCACCTGAATCATTTAAAGCAAAGCAATTTGGTCAATATCTTAAACAAACGTTTAATGATAGGGTAGAATACTTAGTTCCATGTTTAAATCATGAACCTTTAGTGACTGTAATTACTTTAGAGTCGTTGATTAATGATAAAACGGTATTAATTGGTAGCTCTTTAGGTGGTTTTTTTGCGACTTATTTATCGCAAAAATTTGGTGTTAAGGCAGTTTTAGTTAATCCTGCGGTAATGCCTTTTAATTTAATGAAAACGTATTTAGGTGAGCAATATAATCCTTATCAAGATTATCACTATGAACTTGAGAGAAGGCACATTTCTGAATTAAAAAAAATATTTATACCTAAACTTAAGAAGCCTAAGTTAGTTTATTTATTACAACAAACGGGTGATGAGGTTTTAAATTATCAAGATGCTGTTACATATTATACTAATGGCAAACAAAAAATTGAATTTGGTGGAGATCATAGCTTTATAAAGTTTGAGCGTTACTTTGAAAGTATTGCTAATTTTTTTAAAATAGCTTAAAAATAAAACCATTAATCAGACATTAATAATAAGTAAGAATATAGCCATTATGAGTGAACAAGATTATAACGCCGGGTCAATTGAAGTATTAAATGGCCTAGATCCAGTAAAACACAGACCAGGTATGTATACCGATACCACACGACCAAACCATTTAGGTCAAGAGGTTATTGATAATAGTGTCGATGAAGCACTAGCAGGACATGCAAGTAAAATTGATGTTATTTTACATACTGATAATTCTTTGGAAATTGTGGATGACGGTCGAGGCATGCCTACTGATATTCATCCAGAAGAGGGCATTCCTGCTGTAGAGCTTATATTTGTAAAATTACATGCCGGTGGTAAATTCTCTAATAAAAACTATCAATTTTCAGGTGGGTTACACGGTGTTGGTATTTCGGTTGTAAATGCTTTGTCTACTCGTGTTGAAGTAACTGTAAAACGTGAAGGCAATGAATATAAAATGGCCTTTGAAAATGGTGATAAAGTTGAAAACTTATCAATCACAGGTACTGTTGGTAAAAGAAATACAGGTACCAGTGTCCAATTTTGGCCTGATCCAAAGTATTTTGATTCTGCAAACTTCTCGGTTTTAAAACTTACTCATTTATTAAAAGCTAAAGCGGTTTTATGCCCAGGTTTGAAAATTCGTTTTATAAATAAGCAAACCAAAGAAACACTTGAATGGGAATATGCTGCAGGTTTAGAAGATTATTTAAAAGAAGCAATAAAAGGGTACGACTGTTTACCAGAACACCCATTTATAGGTAATTTTAATAGCAAAACTGAAGGGGCTGAATGGGCTGTTGTTTGGTTACCAGATGGCGGTGAAGGCATCGCTGAAAGTTATGTGAATCTGATCCCGACAATACAAGGTGGTACCCATGTAAATGGTTTACGCCAAGGCTTATTAGAAGCGATGCGAGAGTTTTGTGAGTTTAGAAACCTTTTACCTCGCGGTGTAAAGCTGACACCTGATGATATTTGGGATAAATGTCAATATATCCTATCGGTAAAAATGCAAGACCCACAATTTGCTGGACAAACTAAAGAAAAACTTTCATCTCGTGTCTGTGCTGCATTTGTAGCGGGCGTAGTAAAAGATGGATTTAGCTTATGGCTAAATGAACATACAGATAAAGCTGATTTACTTGCCGAATTATGTATATCAAATGCACAAAAACGTATGCGAGCAGCAAAAAAAGTTGTGCGTAAAAAAATCACATCAGGACCTGCATTACCAGGTAAATTAACTGACTGTGCGTCAAATGATGGCGAGCTTACTGAGTTATTTTTGGTGGAAGGTGATTCAGCTGGAGGTTCAGCTAAACAAGCGAGAGATCGTGAGTTTCAAGCTATCATGCCGCTTCGTGGTAAAATACTCAATACTTGGGAAGTTGACTCAGGGCAGATACTCGCTTCCGAAGAAGTACATAATATATCGATTGCAATAGGTATGGACCCCGATTCTATTGATTTATCTCAATTACGCTACGGAAAAATATGCATCTTAGCGGATGCTGATTCTGATGGCCTTCATATTGCAACTTTATTATGTGCTTTGTTTATGATGCACTTTAGAGTTCTGTTAGAAAAAGGCCATATTTATGTTGCGATGCCACCGCTATACCGCATTGATATTGGTAAAGATGTTTATTATGCGCTTGATGAAGATGAAAAAGATGGCATATTAGATCGTATCGCAGCAGAAAAAAAACGCGGTAAAGTAAATGTACAGCGATTCAAAGGTTTGGGTGAAATGAACCCGCTACAATTGAGAGAAACAACCATGGATCCTAATACCCGCCGTTTAGTACAACTTACTTTAGACGATGAAGGAAATACCATAGAATTGATGGATATGTTGTTAGCTAAAAAACGTGCCAGTGATAGAAAGCAATGGCTTGAATCTAGTGGCGATCGTGCAGAAATATAAATTTGCTGCGCAACTTTATTAAAGGCCACTGCGTGGCACTTTGTGTTTTAGTACTCAGAATAAAAAAGTTAAAGAGAATAAATAACAATGACTGATGCAACAGAGTTAAGTTTGCAGGGCATAGAACAACAATCAATGGCGCGCTTTACCGAAGACGCTTATCTTAATTATTCCATGTATGTGATTATGGATCGTGCATTGCCGCATATTGGTGATGGCCTAAAACCAGTTCAACGTCGTATTGTATATGCGATGAGTGAACTAGGTTTATCTGCTGCGGCAAAATATAAAAAATCAGCACGTACCGTAGGTGATGTTTTAGGTAAATTCCATCCTCATGGTGATAGTGCCTGTTATGAAGCTATGGTATTGATGGCACAGCCATTCTCTTACCGTTACCCGCTAGTTGATGGTCAAGGAAACTGGGGTGCGCCAGATGATCCTAAATCATTTGCTGCAATGCGTTATACCGAAGCACGTTTATCTAAATTTTCAGAAGTATTACTTAAAGAATTAGGCCAAGGTACAGTTGATTGGATACCAAACTTTGATGGCACCATGAAAGAGCCTGTGGTTTTACCTGCACGTTTACCACATATTTTACTCAACGGTATTACGGGTATTGCTGTTGGTATGGCAACTGATATTCCACCTCATAATGTCAGAGAAGTAGCGCAAGCCTGTTGCTTATTATTAGATAAACCAAAAACTGAACTTGATGATATTTTAGAGCTCGTTCAAGCACCTGATTACCCAACTGATGCAGAAATCATCACGTCAAAAGCAGATCTTCGTAAAATTTACCAAACAGGTAAAGGTTCGGTAAAAATGCGGGCGGTTTATGAAGAAGAATATGGTGATATTGTGATCACGGCTTTACCTCATCAATGTTCTGGCGGTAAAATTTTAGAGCAAATAGCAGCTCAAATGTTAGCTAAAAAGCTGCCTATGGTTGCAGATTTACGTGATGAATCAGATCACGAAAATCCAACGCGTATTGTTATTATGTTGCGTTCAAATCGCGTTAAAGTAGAACCCTTAATGTCGCATTTATTTGCTTCAACCGATCTAGAAAAAAGCTACCGTGTTAATTTAAACATGTTAGGTTTAAATGGTCGTCCCCAAGTTAAAGATTTAAAAACTATTTTAGCAGAATGGTTAGTATTTAGACGTGAAACAGTACGTAGAAAATTACAATATCGTTTAGATAAAGTATTAGCGCGCTTACATATTTTAGAAGCTTTATTGGTTGCTTTTTTAAATATTGATGAAGTCATTGAGATTATTCGTACTGAAGATAAACCTAAGCTAGTGTTAATGGCACGTTTTGATCTGACGGATATTCAAGCAGAAGCAATTTTAGAATTAAAGTTACGTCATCTTGCTAAATTAGAAGAATTTAAAATAACCGGGGAGCAAGACGAGTTAGCAAAAGAACGTGATAAGTTAGAACTCACATTAGGTTCAGAACGTCGCATGTCTACTTTGATTAAAAAAGAAATCATTGAAGCGGCAGAGCTTTATGGTGATGATAGACGTTCACCTGTTGTAAAGCGCACAGAAGCAAAAGCTTTAAGCGAAAAAGATTTGATCCCTTCAGAATCGGTTACCGTTGTATTATCAAATAAAGGCTGGGCACGTTGTGCCAAGGGTCATGATATTGATGCTGTTGGATTAAGTTATCGTTCTGGTGATGAATATCGCGCATCAGCGAAAGGACGTAGTAATCAACCTGCAATATTCTTAGATTCATCTGGACGTGCATACACTTTAGATGCGCATGGTTTGCCTTCTGCGCGTAGCCAAGGTGAGCCATTAACAGGACGTTTTAATTTAACATCTGGTGTTAATTTTGAGCATGTATTGATGGCTGAAAATGAAAGCATGTTCTTAATGGCTTCTGATGGCGGTTATGGCTTTGTAACTTCTTTTACAGACTTGGTCAGTAAAAATAAAAGTGGTAAAGCGCTTGTTAGTGTTCCTGAAGCTGCATTATTGATGACACCAATCAAGGTTAATGATATTGCGACAGACATGTGTTTAGCGATTTCTAATGAAGGACGCATGTTACTATTCCCATTGCGAGATTTACCTAAGCTTGGTAAAGGTAAGGGAAATAAAATTATTTCCATACCTACAGCTAGAGTAAAAACCCGAGAAGAATTTGTAAAAGTACTTGCTATCGTACCACCAAATAGCCATGTTACTTTACTCGCAGGTAAACGAAAACTCACACTTAAACCGAGTGATTTAGAATATTATTATGGCGATCGTGGTCGTAGAGGTAATAAACTCCCTCGCGGTTTACAGAGAGTAAACTCCGTTGAAATAGAACAAATTCAGTTACAAAGTCTTGAACCTGAAGATAAATAAAATCTAGTTATAAATCGATTAATAAATTATAAACCCCGCAAGGGGTTTTTATTTGCTTATAGGTTGGTAATACCAACAGTGTTCAATATGTGTCATTACGCACTAATTAGAGTGGATATGTATGATCTAAAGCGTACACTTGTAAGCTAAAGCATGCTTTTTTTGTTAAATAGGGTATACTGCCCGCGAATATTTTATTTGTATTTATGGTGAGGATTTTCATTTGTTAGCTGTTGTTCGTTTATTATTAATTGCTTTATTTATATTAATAAGTGGGTTACTGGGATTATTGATGTGCATTATCATCCCTTTTCATCCAAACCATGTTAATCGTTGTGCAACTTGGTATAGTCAAATTGCTAAATTATTAGGTGTTAAAGTTAAAATCATTAATGCGCCTAATGCGACTGACAAAAACTCTGTAGTTTATGTTGCTAATCATCAAAATAGCTATGATATTTTTACTATCACAGGCGCAGTACCACGTAGAACCGTTAGCATAGGTAAAAAAAGCCTAAAGTGGATCCCATTTTTTGGTCAATTATATTGGCTATCAGGTAATATTTTAATTGATCGTAAAAATAGAACCAAAGCTGCAGGTACAATTGATAAAGCCGCAAATAAAATAAAGCAAAAGAAGTTATCTGTATGGATGTTTGCTGAAGGTACTAGAAGCTACGGCAGAGGTTTATTACCTTTAAAAACAGGTGCTTTCCATACTGCATTACGAGCAGATGTACCTGTAGTACCAGTATGTATGAGCACCACACATAAAAAGATAAACTTGAACCGCTGGAATAACGGCACAATATATATTGAATTTCTTGAGCCTGTTATTTTAAATACAGAGTCAAGTGTGCGCACGCAAGCGAATCAAGTTCATGCTATTATGGATAGTAAGATTAAACAGTTAGATACTTTGTAAAAAACTAACCGTAAATAAATTGTATATAAAAGAGTAAAATAAATGGAAAACTGGCGTGAAATAAGTGAAGACATTGTAGATTCATTATTAGAAGATGGTTCTGATCCTGAAGTACTTTATGAAGTTGAGCACCATTTTGTATGTGATGACTTTAAACGTCTAGAATTAGCAGCATTAGAAGCTTTTAAATTTGGTTATGATGTTGAAGATCCCGCTGAACTTGAGCTTGAAGAAGGCGGAAAAGTTTGGGGTTTTGATATTGTTGTTGAAGCTGAGCTAAATGTCGATGTGATAATGGAAGATGTTGATAAGTTGTCTGTATTAGCCAAAGAAATGAATGTGGAATATGATGGTTGGGGAACTTACTTTCAAGAGTAATACCAATTCCATTAAAGTTGAGCAACAGCCGTAGTTGCTCAATCACCTTTACTCTCCCTATTAAAATGAACAGTCAAATCTAATACTCAATTCTTATTTAAAGTATAAATACTAGACAATACATCCTCTAAATGTTAAGTTTAAGTTAATTTTTATGTGTTTAATTTGCTAACTCACTAAAACAAACTCTAATAGAAGTTATTTTATTTATGCTTAAAGCCTTATCTATATCTGAATTACGTCCAGGGATGTTTGTAAAAAATGTAAGTAAACAAAAGAAAAAGATAAAAATTAAAACCCATGGATGGGTGCGTAGCCAAAGTTTAATAGATCAACTCAAAAATGAAGGTATCCTTGAGGTTATTGTCGATTTCGCGCAATCTGAAATTGAAGAAGAAAATCAAATTGAAAATAAAACGCCTGAAGTTATCGAAAAAGAAAATAAAACTCAAAATATAACGCCAAAAGTCACCAAAGAAGAACCTTCTTCGGTCGATCAAAAAATAAAAAGAAAGCAAGTTGAGGAAGAGATTACTTTAGAAAACGAATTTTCAAAAGCCTGCATCGCTTATGATCAAGGGTTAAATAAAGTTAGAACTATGTATCAAGATATAGCTGCGGGTATGCAAGTTAATGTCAATATACTTCATGATGTTGCCAATGACATTATCGACTCCGTATTTAGAAATGAGGATGCGATGGCTGTTTTAACACGGTTAAGAGATAAAAATGCCTATGCATGGCGTCATACTATTAATACCGCCATTCTTATTTCTGTTTTTGGTCGTTATTTAAAGTATTCTAAAAAATCGGTATTTCAATTGGCTATGGGAGCATTATTACATGATATAGGGCAAGCTAGAGTGCCACAAGGCATCATTAACAAACTTGGAAAATTAACAGAGCTTGAAACAAAAGCTATGACAAAACATGTTGAGCAGGGGTTTAACTTATGCAAAGGGGAAAAAGGCGTCACTCCCGTTATGTTAGATATGATCATTAATCATCACGAAAGGTTAGATGGTAGTGGTTACCCTAGAGGTATTAACGAGGATAAATTAAGTAAAACTGCACGTATGATGGCGATTGTTGATACCTATGATGCAATGACAGCTGATCGTGTATTTAAACAAGGTTTAGAGCCTATTAGTGTATTAAAGCATTTATTAGGTCAAAAAGATAAGTATGATCCCGTATTAGTACAACAGTTTATAAAGTGTATCGGTGTTCATCCGGTAGGCTCAATAGTTAAATTGACATCGGACAGACTGGCCATTGTGCTTGAAGGTAATAAAAACAATCCTATCAGACCAAAAGTGAAAGTGTTTTATAATACCAAGCATAAGCACTATATAACAAGTAAAGACATTCATTTGGAGATTGAAGATACTTCTTTAAAAATAGTGTCAGGTATTAAACCACAAGATCATCAAATAAATTTGAGTCGCCTTTTGAAAGAGCAGTTGATTGCTTAACAACCTTATTAACTTTTTTACTTGTAGAAAATATAATAGGTAAAGAGAAAATAGCTGTTAAATGCGAACCAATCATTAATAGCCAACATAAAGTACCTAAAGCACAGCCTAAACTTATTGAAAATGCAGCTAAAGAAAAACAAGCAAAGGCGATACCGATAAACCAATATCGTGTCATCCGATTATCATGATCTAATAATTCTCTTGTAGCATAATAAATACTTTTCTTAAAAGTATGAACAGCGACTAAACTGCTACTTATGGCAAACAATAAAATGAAAATATCCATGACTGAGCTTCCTTTTATCTTTGAATGAAAGTTGAGTTTTAATAATAGCATGCCAAATCGAAAATGCAAATGATAATTGTTATCATTTGTTTAATCGGCTCAAGTATAGATTTTTACCTGTTTTTTATAAACTTAACTCTCAAACTCAGCAGTTTTAGGTGAAATTAA
>NZ_NQMR01000094.1 GCF_002276045.1 Pseudoalteromonas sp. NBT06-2
CTTGAAGTGGCTTGGGTATACATCTATAATGGCTAACTTATTTACCCTCTAAATTAATTGTATACAAAATTTCAAGACTTATTTTAGGGGGTTAATAAATGCATCTCGGAGCATTCCCATTATATCTCAAAATGCGCGAAACATGCATTTTGAAGTAACATGGGTATAAATCACTATTTGGTTCTTTTACATTTTACCGCAAAAAACTTTAAGTTCGCTGATGATGAATTTTTAAAGTGAATAATTTTTAATATTTAACTTGATTATTTTGTAACCTTTGTTTTCTGAGTCTACTTTAAAATAGCAAGTTATCTCCGTATGAATCTCAATATAAGTTTAAAAAATAAACTTTTGACTATTATATCTCCACTTAAAATAAAATAACTTAAAATAATACATTCAAGTATTGACAGTTTTACATCCATACCTATAATAGCGCTCCACAACAACGGAGTTATCTTTTAATAAGTTAATACGTTGTTGGTAGTAAAATTGGGTGATTAGCTCAGTTGG
>NZ_NQMR01000095.1 GCF_002276045.1 Pseudoalteromonas sp. NBT06-2
TACGATTTAAATATAATATCTGGGTGATTAGCTCAGTTGGGAGAGCATCGCCCTTACAAGGCGAGGGTCACTGGTTCAAGTCCAGTATCACCCACCACTTATAAATAATAAAAATCGTAATCTGGGTGATTAGCTCAGTTGGGAGAGCATCGCCCTTACAAGGCGAGGGTCACTGGTTCAAGTCCAGTATCACCCACCACTTTTAAATAATAAAAATCGTAATCTGGGTGATTAGCTCAGTTGGGAGAGCATCGCCCTTACAAGGCGAGGGTCACTGGTTCAAGTCCAGTATCACCCACCACTTTTATATAATAAAAATCGTAATCTGGGTGATTAGCTCAGTTGGGAGAGCATCGCCCTTACAAGGCGAGGGTCACTGGTTCAAGTCCAGTATCACCCACCACTTTTAAATAATAAAAATCGTAATCTGGGTGATTAGCTCAGTTGGGAGAGCATCGCCCTTACAAGGCGAGGGTCACTGGTTCAAGTCCAGTATCACCCACCACTTATAAATAATAAAAATCGTAATCTGGGTGATTAGCTCAGTTGGGAGAGCATCGCCCTTACAAGGCGAGGGTCACTGGTTCAAGTCCAGTATCACCCACCACTTATATTACACCATTATTTATATCTGGGTGATTAGCTCAGTTGGGAGAGCATCGCCCTTACAAGGCGAGGGTCACTGGTTCAAGTCCAGTATCACCCACCACTTATTATATTTAAAATACATTCTACTCGTTATATCAAATTGGGTGATTAGCTCAGTTGGGAGAGCATCGCCCTTACAAGGCGAGGGTCACTGGTTCAAGTCCAGTATCACCCACCATTTATAATATTTAAAATACATTCTACTCGTTATATCAAATTGGGTGATTAGCTCAGTTGGGAGAGCATCGCCCTTACAAGGCGAGGGTCACTGGTTCAAGTCCAGTATCACCCACCATTTATAATATTTAAAATACATTCTACTCGTTATATCAAATTGGGTGATTAGCTCAGTTGGGAGAGCATCGCCCTTACAAGGCGAGGGTCACTGGTTCAAGTCCAGTATCACCCACCATTTATAATATTTAAAATACATTCTACTCGTTATATCAAATTGGGTGATTAGCTCAGTTGGGAGAGCATCGCCCTTACAAGGCGAGGGTCACTGGTTCAAGTCCAGTATCACCCACCATTTATAATATTTAAAATACATTCTACTCGTTATATCAAATTGGGTGATTAGCTCAGTTGGGAGAGCATCGCCCTTACAAGGCGAGGGTCACTGGTTCAAGTCCAGTATCACCCACCATTTATAATATTTAAAATACATTCTACTCGTTATATCAAATTGGGTGATTAGCTCAGTTGGGAGAGCATCGCCCTTACAAGGCGAGGGTCACTGGTTCAAGTCCAGTATCACCCACCATTTTGATAAAACAAAACAGATTATGTGGGTGATTAGCTCAGTTGGGAGAGCATCGCCCTTACAAGGCGAGGGTCACTGGTTCAAGTCCAGTATCACCCACCACATAATGTAATCAGCTAATATCCTATTAATTCTCACATCATCATATAAATTCGATATTAAAACTACACTACTATCAAAAAATAGCCACTTAATTGAAATAAAATTAATATCACTTGTCAGTTGCAGATCTGTTTAATATATTCATAGTTACACTCTGTGAATATATTAATTAAATGATAGATAAAACGTTTAATAAAACTAAAGTGAATATATTAATTAAATGATAGATAAAACGTTTAATAAAACTAAAGTATTGATCATTGATGATCAACCTTTAGCACAAAGCTATATGAAACAATCTCTAGAAAGTATCGGCTTTAGAGATCTTATTTGTGCTGAACGCGCACAAACAGCTTTACGCTTATGTCAGGCTAGTAAATTCGATTTGATTTTGTGTTCATTTAATTTAGGACGAGATAAAGACGGTTATCACTTATATGAAGAACTTAAAAATAAGAAACTAGTAAAACATACCACTGGATTTATATTTATTAGTGCTGAAACCAACTCTGAATTAGTTCATAGTGTAATTGAATTACAACCAGATGACTTCCTAGCCAAACCTTTTTCGCAAAAAGAACTTAGTTCAAGAATTGAGAAAATTTTAAATAGAAAAACAACTTTAGCTCAAATTTATGACTTCATTGATGATGAAAACGATTCAAAAGCTTTAAAAGTAATTCAGTCTAAACTCGCTTCGACCAAAGTATCAAATTACACCCCTATCCTTTTAAGATTAAAAGGAGAACTATTACTAAAACTCAAGCAATTTGCTGAAGCTAAAGAATTCTTTAAATCTGTATTAGGGATCCAAAAATTTACTTGGGCTAAAATTGGACTTGTTGAATCTCTGATTGCAAATAGTGAATTTAAATTTGCACAAAATTTACTCGAATCAATGCTAGAACGACCGGAAACAAGATTAGTTTCATATGACCTATTAAGTAAATTAGAACTTCAGCTTAAAAACTACGATAACGCACAAGATTATTTAATTGGTGCGACACAAATGTCTCCTAGAAATATTCATAGACAACTCAAGTTAGTCAATGTAGCACGCTTAAATCATGATTATGAAAATAACTATTCCGCTAATCGTAATATTTTAAAGTTTGCAAAAAACTCTATTCATGATCACCCTAATATTTATTTAAATGTTGCCAGAGCAGGCGTTGATTACGCATTAACAACAGATCAAACTGAATTAGTTGCGCGACTAACAAGGCAATCAAGTGAGTGTTTAAATGAATTAAAGATGCAATTTCCTGATGTTGATACGCAAGAGCAACTCGATATTCTACATGCCCGAATTCACTACCTTAAAGATGAAAGGGAAAAAGCGATTGCGCTAATTAACCAACTTGACAATGAAGATGATCCTATTAAATCTATTGATGATGCACTTGATAAAGCTAAAGCATTACATGAACTTGGCTTTCATCATAAGGCGAGTATACTTTTTGATAAAATCAATCAACATTGCTTAAAGTATAAACTAGGAGATGAAACATTTTTAGCCTACATCGCTCAAGAACAACAAGAAAGAGATGAAATCAAGCGAGGTCCTCGTGAACTCAATAATAATGCAGTGGAACAATATCAGAAAGGCCAATTTTCAAAAGCGATTGTAACATTTTCTCAAGCATTTAGAGTTATGCCAAAAAATACCAGCATCGCACTTAATTTATTACAAAGCATGATCAATGCATCAAAATCTGGAGAGAGTTTCAATTCTGTTCTAATTGAAAAATGTAACAAAGCCATAGAATCCGAAAATCTTGATGATGAACAACAACAAAGGTTTAATAAATTGAAAGAACAACTACCAGCAAGTTTTCACCAATAGCAAAGGTTCAAAGACACCCAATATCTATACCCAAGCTACTTGGAAATGCATGATTTCAGCGGGAGTTTAAATGGTCAAATACAAGGTATTTATTGCCGGTAATGGTTATTCCCTTATCAACATAAATAACGCGGTAGTTAACCATTTAAAACCCGCCCGTAGGGAATTTATCAAGTGGCTTGGGTATATATAAAAAATAGGTCTATCATCATAATTGACCTATTTTTATGAAAAACCTCTTTAATTTACTTTTTTAAAATAGTTATCCATTCGCTCTTTATTCATTACGACGCTAGATTTAGCTGCTTGCCAATCTTTTTTTGCATCAGCTAAATTCACAGCATTACCCACTTGAACTAACCCAACCATACCCAAAACTGTATGAGGTAAGCACTTATATAAATAAACTCCTTGCGTATCAAATGTTACTTTTGTTGCTTTTCCAAAAGGTGTCATAAATGTTTTTGCGCCATCAGGTACTGAGAATGATTGGGCATTGTGAGTAGCGTCAGATGGAATAAAATTAATCACATCTCCTTTTTGAATTTTTATATAGCCAGGTTCCATCACCATCGTTGCGCCATTTTCGCCTGAAGTCACCAGATTTACGGTATGTTCAGCTGCATTTACTTGCGTTATTCCAAGACTCAAAACAAATGATATTGTTAGTTTATTCATTTTCCTCTCCTAAAATTTTCATTCAAAAAACGAGTTATTACTTTACATTTACAAACAAAACTAATATAAATACAAATCATTACCATTACAAGAAAGTAATTCAATGGAAAACTGGCAATCTTTGATGAAAACAGGAAACGCATTTTTTGAACAATGCGCCTGGTTTGATGCACAATACTATTATCAAAATGCAATTAGTCATATTGAAGCGCTTTGGCCTAGTGATCCTCAGAATATTCAATTATTACTAGGTTGGATTTCAGGCATGCATAATCTTTCAGCATTATTTGAGATACAGGGTGACTTTCAAAGTGCCTTACATTATTTAAAAACACCTCATGAACATATGTTGAGTATTTCACAAGACGATTCTCAAACTGAAACGATGCAGCTAATTGCATTAAGAGCTCTAAAAATAACACTTACACCATTATTAGAGTTTTCGAAAGATCATCCTATTTGTGATCCTTGCTTGGAATCTCTGCATGCAGCAGAAGACATCATGAATTCGTCTCAACCCATTATTCATTAAATTAAAGGAATCTAAAGTGAAAAACAAAAAAATCATACCGTTATTATTAGGTAGTGCAGCATTTACTTCACAAGCTGTATTCGCTCACCCAGGACATGATCATAATGCTGCCTCATCAAATTTAATACATTTACTTTGGATTGCACCTGCTCTTATTGCAGTTGGTTTGATCGCATATAAGTTAGTGAACAAAAACAAACAAGCTAAAAAGGATTAATCATGTTATTTAATTTAGTTCATAAACTAGATAATAAATTCAATTTTTCAACTGCGTCTGCACATTGTGATATTCCATGTAAAATATATGATCCAATTTCAGCTCAAATCGCAGTATTAACGATGATCCGTATGGTTGACTTGTTAAATGAGATAAATGATAAAGCAGATTTAACACCAAACGATCAAGCACAATTTAGTCGCTTACTGAATCAAAAAGAAGAACACGGTAATAAAGTAAAAGAAGAAATCCGTATTATCTGGGGTGATTATATCAAGCAACCTCAATTAGATAAATTTCCTGAGTTACATGAATTAACTCATAGCATTATGCTTGCAACTTCAAAAGCGAAACAGCATATAGATAAAGATGCGACATTAGATTTATTAACAAAAGTAAATCGATTTGCTGAAATTTTTTGGATTACTAAAGGTGTTAAAACATTTACAGCAGTATGCCCTTACCCTCCAGCTCAAACACTTGTTTATCCTAAATTAAATTAAATATATTTAATTTATGGGTGTTAAATTAATACGGATCACGGGGCACAGTATGTCGCCCCATATACCTGATAAAAGTTATGCTTTAATACATACTTGGTTGAACATATTTAAACCTAAACTGGGTGATATATTGCTTTTTAATCACGTAAAATATGGAAGCATAATAAAAACCTTAGCTCATAAAGATAAACAAGGTTTTTATTGGTTTAACGGGGAAAATAAACAAAGTGTGTCTATGGCTGAAATAGGCCCCATCTCGAAAAAGCAAATTCAGGGGAAGGTGTGTATTACTTTGTCGGCCAATCGTTGAAAAAAATAGGTAAATATTTACTACGTAGTAAATAAAATAGCACCCAAGAAACTAATAACAATTGGATTGCAAGAAAACCTGAAAATTGAAAATAATGACTTTTTGCTTGAATTAATAGCCAAGCCAAATCCAGTAAGCAACATAAAATGAGTGGTGCTTTCATAAACTTCCACAATTTTGCTAATTTAGGATTACTATTTGGCCGCCTTAGAGAAAATATCACAGCAGGTAGTAAAGCTAATGTACCTATGATCAAAGCAATAAAAAAATCATTTTTATTGCGATAAAATAACGACATCAAATCCAAATCAGGACGTCTAGATACAGCTGAAAAAATCCAAATAATATAAGTACGTAATAAAATAAGAAAAGTAAAACTTAACGCGATAGGTGCACGATATGCACCATACTTATCCCAAAGCTCAGGTCCAAAATGCACTTTTAACCTCCTTGATTTTTCATATAAAAACATCTCTAAATTTGATTTTTTCTATCAGCTAAAATACCTAAAATAATAAAAGCCACCAGCAGCAACCAAGGCATATATAATTTACCAAATACTAATAGCAGCTTAATCATTAATGGAGTGACAAATAAAGTTAAAGCACCAAAGCCAAAAGCCGTTACAATAATAAATATCATAGTACGAATTATAAAGTGTTTTCTGGCAAATAATCGCTTAATAAACTTATTTAAATCATTAGCGTAAAGCGCAATTAAACAAACTATTATTGTAAGCGCTATTTGACTTAAATGGGGTAAAAGCCAGACCGCAAGCTGGTTTGATACCCCATTAAAAAAAACAATCACATTATTCATACATTATATTCTACAAACAAATCAACTAATGCTTGTTCAGTTAAGACCTCTACGCCTAAATCTTGCGCTTTTGTGAGCTTTGAACCTGCTTTATCACCTGCCACTAAAGCGTGAGTCTTGGCTGAAACACTCGCTGCTACTTTAGCGCCTAAAGTTTGCAGTTTAGCTTTTGCTTCAGAGCGGCTCATTTGTGTCAATGTTCCTGTTAATACATAAGTCAAACCAGCTAGTGGTTGTTCACTTTCGGGTTTAGTTTCTATATCAGGCCAATTAACACCGGCTTTAATCAAATCTTCGACCACTGCTTTATTATGCTCTTCCCTAAAAAAGAAATTTACATGTTTAGCAACTATCTCACCGACATCAGATACATCTTGTAAGCTGTCTACATTTGCTAAACTCACTTTTTCAAGTGTTTGGTAATGATTAGCTAAATTCTGTGCTGTCGCTTCACCTACCTCTCGAATACCTAAGCTATATAAAAAGCGCGCTAAGGTGGTTTTCTTAGCACATTCTAAGGAAGCAATTAAGTTCTCAGCTGATTTAGGCCCCATTCGCTCTAGTGTTTCAAGATGACCTTGCTTTAAAATAAATAAATCGGCTGGCGTATGAATAAGTTTTCTATCAACTAACTGCTCTACAATTTTATCTCCTAAACCATCTATATCTAAAGCTTTACGAGATGAAAAATGTTTAATCGCTTCTTTTCTTTGTGCTTCACATACTAAGCCACCACTACATCGCGCTACAGCTTCACCAGTTAAACGTTCTATCTTAGAGCTACATACTGGGCATAAATTAGGAAAGACAACATCTAGAGCATCATCAGGACGTTTATCTAAAACAATTTGTGCCACTTTAGGGATCACATCACCCGCACGACGAATAATAACGGTATCACCTATTTTAATACCTAGGCGTTCAATTTCATCTTGATTATGCAAAGTTGCATTTGAAACAGTTACGCCACCAACAAAAACAGGCTCAAGTCTGGCAACGGGTGTAATCGCACCTGTTCTACCAACTTGAAATTCAACATCTAATAATTTAGTGAGCTCTTCTTGCGCTGGAAATTTAAAAGCGATTGCCCATCTTGGTGCTCGGGCAACAAAACCCAGTTTTTGCTGTAATATTTTATTATTTATTTTTATTACAACGCCATCAATTTCATATTTTAAACTGGTACGTCGCTCACCTATATTTTGATAATACGCTAAAGCCGCGTCAGCACCCTTTACTAACTTAATTTCTGGGCTCATCGGAATGCCCCATTGCGTTAATTGTGTTAGCTGTTCGAAGTGATCTTGCGCTAGTTCACCATCTTCAATCACACCAGTGCTATAGGCATAAAACATGAGTGGTCTTTTAGCTGTAATTTTTGAATCTAATTGACGTAAACTGCCCGCAGCTGCATTTCGAGGGTTTACAAATACTTTTTCATCACTGAGTTTCGCGTGCTCATTCATTTTTTCAAAACCAGCGCTATTCATAAACACTTCACCGCGCACTTCAAATCGTTTTGGATATCCTGAGCCTCGCAACTTTAATGGTATATTACGTATTGTTTTAACATTCTCAGTAATATTTTCACCCGTTGCGCCATCACCACGTGTTGCCGCTTGCACTAATAGACCATCTTCATACAAAATTGATACCGCTAAGCCATCTAACTTAGGTTCACAACAAAATTCAAAAGTGTGAGACTCTTTTAATCTATCTTGTAAACGCTTATTAAAGGCGTGGAATTCAGTGTCATCAAATGCGTTATCAAGAGATAACATAGGGACTTCATGAGTCACCTGTGTAAATCCAGCTAACGCATGTCCACCTACTTTTTGAGTTGGAGAGTCGGGTGTAATATATTCAGGGTTTTGTTGCTCTAATTGCGTTAAAGAACGAATAAGGCGATCGTATTCAACATCTGGAATACTTGGTTGGTCTAAAACATAATATTTATAATTATGCTCTTCAAGTTCAGATTTAAGGCTATTAATTTGTGTAATGATCTGTTGTGACATAACGTTCTCTATCAATAAAAACTAAAATATTCAGGTTGTAAATAAATTTTCTAAATAATGAATAAAAAAACCACCTAATCATGGTGGTTTTTAAAAATAACGCCACTTAGTGGCCAAATAAAAGCTACGAAGCAGATTTATTAGCCAAACTCTCTTACTTTTTCAACGTATTGTCTTACTGTTGGCACTGTTAATAATTCACGTTTATGATCAAATATTTCAGCACCAAACTCATCAGCTATTTTTTTAGCTGCACTATGTAGCATATTAAATGCAGGTAAATTCTCACCTTCACACGGTAAAGTCATAAATAAACTAATACCAGCCGTTGAAAACTGCTCCATATTATCAATATCAAATGTGCCTGGATTAAACATATTTACCAGTCTAAATAATACAGGGCCCGTTCCTGATGAATCTTGATGGCGGTTGAAAAAGCCTTCATCCGAATATTTAAACCCTAAAGTTAATAACAGGGGCAACAATGAAGAACCATGCATCGTTAAGCCTGTTGGCATTTGAATATGAATAATAATAAAGTCTTTAGGCTCTTCTGAAGGCGTAGCATCTTCTACCGAAGATGCTTCAGTTTCATTTATCTGTTTTACATCCCCTTCATCTAGATCAACACAAATATCACCTATTTCAGGCTCATCTTGATCTGCTACCATGCTTGGAATATCAATAGATACATCATCTTCACGTGAAAGCGCTTGCTCTTTATTACTTGTATTTCTTTTGGCTTCACCAGATGAGGGTTCGTCTTTTTTTCTAACAGACCAAATTCCATGTAATAATAATCCACCAATTACTAAGGCACTTATAATCACTAAAACCCATCTTAACTCTTCGGCCATGCCTTTACCCTTTTTTTATTTTTAATACTTTACTATCTATTTATAGCATTATATTAGTTAATTAACAGCCATTTCAACTGCTTGGTCAATATCAACTGCAACCATGCGAGACACACCCGGTTCTCCCATAGTGACACCTACTAAACTACCAGCCATTTCCATCGCTATTTTATTATGACTAATATAAATAAACTGCACTGATTGTGACATTTCTTCAACCAAACGACAAAAACGACCAACATTGGCATCATCTAATGGTGCATCTACTTCATCCAACATACAAAATGGTGCAGGATTAAGTCTAAAGATAGAAAACACTAATGATAATGCGGTTAGTGCTTTTTCTCCACCACTAAGCAAGTGAATTGTTGAATTTTTCTTTCCTGGTGGCCTTGCCATAATTGTAACACCACTTTCTAACAAATCATCTGAAGTGAGTTCTAGATATGCATGACCCCCGCCAAATACTTTTGGAAATAACTCTTTTAGACCTTCATTTAATGCATCAAATGTCTCTTTAAATCTGTTTTTGGTTTCTTTATCTATTTTTTGAATTGCTGTTTCAAGCATATTAAGCGCATCAAACAAGTCTTGGTATTGCTCATCCAGATACTCTTTTCTCTTTTTAGCTTTTTCATATTCATCAATAGCCGCCAAATTAATTGGTCCTAGCGCCTCTATTTTTAGTGCCAATTCAGTTAATCTTGATTGCCAAATAGTACTTTTTGCATTGTCAGGTAAATGGCTTAATACAGACTCCAAATTGGTATTCAAATCGACCAAAGGTTCAAGTAAAGAAGATGCTTTAACTATACAGCCTTCTTTTTCAATTTGCAGTTGCTGTAATTTTTTTTGTATTTTCTCTAATTCGCCTTGTGCATTTTTTTGATCTAACTCTTTTGACAACAGCATCTCTTTGACTTTAATTAGTATTTCATTTTTCACATTTTGTTCAACCTTTAAAGCTTGTTTTTTCTCTAATAAAAGTTGAATTTCTTCATTCGCGTTATTGATAGGTGAATTTAATTGCAAATTTTGCTCAAACAGTGATTTTTGCAATGTTAATGTTTCATCTAATGATTTTTGAATATGTGTTAATTGGCTTGCTTCTAGCATTAAAGTATTTTTTATAGATTCAAATGATAAACTCACTTCATGTTTTGTATTTTTGAGCTGTTCTAATTGTTGCTGATATAACTTTAATTCTTGCTTGGCTTTTTCATATGCAAGTTCAGCTGCATGCGTTTTTGATTGTAACTGATCATTCACTGTATTCAGTGAATGGGATTTAACTTGCTTAAACTCATCATTATGATGATTATGAAGCGCTTTAAGATATTTTAGTTTTGACGTTATTTCATCAAATTGTATTTGCCAACGCAAGGTTTGTGTTTGCAAAACATCTAAACGAGTAAAAACCGCAACATCTTGTTGCGCTAACTGGTGAATTCGCAATGAGAGCGCTTCATCATCATCTTTAAGTTCAGCGATTAATGCTTTTTGCTTTATTAATTGCAGCTCAAAATCATAAAGAGCATGTTTTAATTTTTTTAATTTGTGCTCTATTGATATTATTTTTTTTGCTTTTAATATTAAAGATACTGATTCATCAATTTGTGTATCTAATATCCAATTTCGTCCAAATAGCGTGCCTTGCTTATCTATGCATGCCAACCAGTTTTTATCCTTTAAAATTCCTTTAGCTTCATTATCATTTTCAATTACTGCAATATGCTCTAATACATCAGGAAAAATACCAGCGATGACTTTTCGAGCAAGTGCGACATCAGAAGTACCACCAGTAGAATTGTTCCAAATACTATGTCCATGCTTTTTTATAGATTCATTATATTTAAATACTTTAGCATTTTTAAATTGCTGTAAAGCATGTTCTATTGCTAACTCAAATCCATTTTGTATTTTCAATTGGCTAAATAAAAGTGCATTTTTTGAATGTGGGAGCTGCTTTTCATCAAATTCAGCATTATTAACGATGTCGCTTAATGCTTCTAACTGTGCTTCTTGCTGATTAATTTCAGTTTGTAATTTGTCACTTTTACTTTGAATATCTAGCTGTTTATGTACTTGTAAGTTGATTGTTTGTTGTTTTTTATTTTGTGCTAATTGCTGCTGTGCTAAGTCACTTTTTAATTGTATTTGTTCTTTTTTTAACTTAGCCAATTCAGATGTGCTATTTTGTTGTTTCAATTGATTGAGCTGATACTGACAGTCTTCCTGTTGTTTTTCATTTAGCTCCAGCGTATTTAGAATTTTCTCTATATTTAACTGATTTTTTTGAGTTTGTTTTTCATATTCATGAAATTGCTTTTGCAATGTTTGCCACACTTTAAAGGCGTCTTGATTCTTTTGATAAAGTGCGCTTGAACACGCTTCATTTTTATCAACACGCAATTGTGCTATTTCTAACTCATCTTGAACTGTTTGTTGCGTTTGTTGATTAATAAATGTAGTTTTTTCTAGTTTTTCTAGGTTTACTTTAAGATCTCCAACTTTTAATTCACACTGATTTTTTTGCCCTATGAGTTCCTTTCTTTTTTGTTTTAAGTGCATTTTTTGTGTTTCAAACCGGGTTAATTCTGCTGTTGTTTTATAATCTGATTCTTGCAGTGAATGAATATTTTGTGTTACAGCTTCGATTTCACTTTTAAGCGTCACGAGTATATCTTCATGTCCGATATGTACTTGTTGATAAAACTGAACTTCTTGCTCAATTTTTTTTATTTTAGCTTCTATTATCGCTATTTGCTGCTGCAATTTTTGCCATTTTAAAACAGTTAATTCACTTTTTAGACAACGTTCTTGTGTTTTAAATTGAGAATAAGATTTTGCTTGCTCAGATTGTTCGTTCAGTTTATCTAACTGCGCTTGTAATTCTTGACGTACATCTAATAAACGCTCTAAATTCTCTCGAGTACTGCGAATACGAGTTTCTGTTTCCCTTCTTCGCTCTTTATACTTAGAAACACCTGCTGCTTCTTCTATGAATGTTCTTAATTCATGGGGTTTGCTTTCAATTAAGCGAGAGATCATACCTTGTTCGATAATGGCATAGCTTCGAGGACCTAAACCTGTGCCTAAAAATATATCAGTGATATCACGTTTTCTACATTTACTGCCATTTAGAAAATATAATGACATGCCTTCACGGTTAACCACTCTTTTAATTGACACCTGATTTCTATTCGCAAATGTATCGGGTAATCTGCCTTGTGTATTATCAAAAAGGAGTTCAACTGAAGCTTGAGAGATAGGCTTTCTCGATGTTGAACCATTGAAAATAACATCGGTCATTGCATCGCCACGCAGGTTTTTTGCAGAGCTTTCACCTAAAACCCAACGTACGGCATCAATTACATTTGATTTACCACAGCCGTTAGGCCCTACCACACAGGTCATTTTGTCTGGAAAAGGAATTTTCGTAGGTTCAACAAAGGACTTGAAGCCAACCAGTTTAATAGTACTCAGGCGCATGTGTCTATTTTATTATTATCAATTAGGTTTTGGGTCACTAATTTTATCAGAAATAAAATATATTGATATTAAATCACTCCCTATATTAATAAGTACCAATTAATTTAAATAAATTTTTGAAAAATATATTGTTACGCTTATCTTTATTAAAGAGGTTTTAATAAAAAATAATTTATTTATACTTAATCATTCACATGCCTATTTTAAAATTACTAAAAGGCTTATTAATTTACAAGGAACATAAGTGCAGTCTTCTCAAGGGTTTCAATATTTTCTAGCTGGTTTTACTCTTATCAATACAAAAGGACTTAAACGGTTTGTTTTAATTCCTTTATTAATTAATGTCTTTTTATTTGGCGGCTCATTATTTTTTATGTATGATTGGCTTACACAAGGCTTTGCATATTTAGATGACTTATTACCCACCTGGCTAAATTGGTTAGAGTGGCTATTATGGCCTATCGTAATTTTTATAATTTTATTTAGTTATACCAGTATTTTCAGCATCATAACTAATTTTATAGCCGCACCATTTAATGGTTTATTATCTGAAAAAGTAGAATTACATTTAACGGATACAGCGATTAATGATGACAAAATTTTAGATACCGTTAAAGATGTGCCTAGAATGATTGCTAGAGAAGGCACTAAATTAATTTATTATTTACCAAAAGCCATTGGCTTCTTTTTATTATTATGGTTTTTACCCATTTTTGGCCAAATTTTATGGGTATTATTTACCTGCTGGATGTTTGCGGTGCAATATCAAGATTTTGCATTTGATAATCACAAAATTCACTTTAGAGAAACAAGAAAGCAGCTAAAACAAAATCAAGGGCTTTCTTATGGATTTGGCTTAGCAGTATTAATTTTCACCACAATTCCATTTTTAAATTTAATTGTTATGCCAGTTGCAGTATGTGGCGCGACTAAATTATGGGTAGAACAATATAGAGATAAATATTAAATAATAGCCCCTAGACTCAAGCTTAAATGATATAAAGTTTCAAAATAACAACATTCAAAATATTAAAGGGAATAAATATGAAACATGCTATTTTTCAGGTCGACGCATTTACTAACGCACTATTTAAAGGGAATCCTGCCGCGGTAATACCTTTAAATGCTTGGTTAGAAGATGAAATATTACAAAAAATCGCCGCTGAAAATAACTTATCTGAAACTGCCTTTTATATCATCGATAATGAAAATATTAAATTACGTTGGTTCACACCAGAAACTGAAGTCGATTTATGTGGTCATGCCACCCTAGCGACAGCATGGATACTAGTTAATGAGTATGATCTCCAAGAGACTGAAATTAACTTTGAAACACGTTCTGGTATTTTGACTGTGCGCCACTTTGTAGATGCAAAAAATAAAAATGAACAAATTTTTGAATTAGAACTCCCTATTCAACAAGCTCATGAATGTGATATTAAAAGTCCATTATTGAGTGCTTTTGGCCACCTTCCTTTAGAAATTCTCGCTGCTGATGACTATCTATTATTATTTGAAAATGAACAAATAATAAAAGAATTACAGCCTGATTTAGCCTTATTATCACAGTTACCACTTAGAGGCGTCATTGTTACTGCACCTGGAGATGAAGTTGACTTTGTATCTCGTTGGTTTGGTCCAAATGTAGGTGTAAATGAAGATCCAGTAACCGGCTCTGCACATACTATCCTAACGCCATATTGGGCAAATAAATTAGATAAAACTTTATTAACAGCCAAACAAGTCTCTCGACGAGGTGGCAACATTGAGTGCCAATTAAGAAATGATAAAGTGCTATTAAGAGGTAAAGCAAAGCTTTATATGAAAGGTGAAATTAATATAGACCTATAAAACTCTCTCGCAATTAGAGTATTAATTATAATAAGCTTAACTATACGAGAGAGTTTTATAAGATTAACTTTGCTATTTTTATGAGTTCGTCACATAGTGACCATCATATAAATGCGAAACAAATCTATTCTGAATCAGACCCATTTACGACTTCTGATATCGCACTTAATCTTTGTAAAGCAATTTGATTAATAGTACCTTTCGCATAAGTTCCTTTATTTGTTAAAGAGCCAGCTGGTTTATTCATTAAAATTTCTAATGCTTCATCTACTGTTTTCACTGTATATATATGAAAATGGCCATTAGATACCGCAGTACATACCTCTTGATTTAAGACTAAATTTAATCGATTTGAATGTGGAATCATCACACCTTGTTTACCTGTTAATCCTCGCATTTTACAAAGTTTGAAAAAACCTTCTATTTTTTCATTAACTCCTCCTATCGCCTGAACTTCGCCATGCTGATTAATCGAGCCAGTAAGTGCCATTGATTGATCGATTGGTAAACGTGTAATAGCTGAAATAAGCGCACATAATTCAGCTAATGATGCACTATCACCATCGATATAACCATAATTTTGCTCTATAGCAATATTTGAGCTTAAAGTTAATGCAAAATCTTGAGCATATTTGTTACCTAAATAGCCCGTTAATAACATAACACCTTTTGTATGAATTGCTTTACCTAATTCAGCTTCTCTTTCAATATCTAGCACACCATCTGAACCTGCATATACTGTTGCAGTGATTCTAGCTGGACTGCCAAAGCTGGTGTCTCCTACATGTAATACCGTTAAACCATTTACTTTTCCTATGGCTTCACCTTGAGTATCAATTAATGTATGACCTTCTTTTATATCAGAAAGCATACTTTCACTCATTTGCCCTGTTCGATATTGTTTTCCGGCTAATGCTTCTATAATGTGATGCGCCTCAATTGTTTTGCTTAAATCTTGTTTTGCATAATAACTTGATTCATTTAGTAGCTCTATTATGTCTGCAAATCTGGCGCTGAGTTTTGTTTGATGTTCTGCTTGTCTATAACTAAAAATTAATAACTGCGCGATTCCCTCTTCAGTTAGTGCTAATTTAAGCTCTTTAGAAGCATGCTCTTGAACTTTTGTAATAAATTGATACTGAAACTTATCACTTCCAGGTATGAAAAATTCAAAATCCGCTAAAACACGAAATTGCTCATTAAATTCTTCATCATATTCCTGCATCAAATAATAAAGATCACGAGATCCTAAAAATACTATTTTAACATCTAAAGGAATCAATTGAGGACGTAATGTAAAACTCCCTCCTAAACCTCCCTCTTGTGCTAAACAATCATTTTTAATTTTATGTGTTTTCAAAGATAATTTTAATGCATCCCAGACTTGCGGGTTTGCCATTACCTTTTCAGCATCAACTATTAAATACCCGCCATTTGCTTTATGTAAAGCCCCGGATTGAATAGTACGGTAACTTGTTAATACTGAGCCTTGGTGTACACCACATTCTGCTTTACCAAATATATTCCCGAAGTTAGGGTTTGGTTCATAAATTACAGGCGCAGCATCACCTTCTTTATAATTGATTAAGAGGTTAGGTGCAAAATAGTCAGTTAGCATTCCTCGTTTATCTAAATCATCTTTATTATTTTCATCGTTTTCAACATCTAACCATTCTAAAACAGTATCTATGAGCTCACCTTTTATCTCTTTTAAATACTTTAAAATTCCAATTTGAGCCGCATATTTAAACTCAAGCTCTTTTAAAAGTGGTTTAATTGCTTGCTCTGCTGTTGATTTTTTTAACTCTCTTAATTTTTCTGAAGACTCTCTTTTCCAACGGGGTAATTCAATTAAAGCATCAATAAGTGCATCCTCTAATGTTGATATAACCTCATAGAAGTATTGTTTCTGTTCATCACTTAAAACTGAAAACTCAACATCATCTAGCTGCTTTCCATCTACTACAGGAGCAAAACTTAATACATCATTTTCTTCAAATAATGCAATACTATGCTCTGCGGCTACAACTTCAACTTTATCAATTGCAGAATCATATTTTGTATTAAATGCACGATCTATCGCTTTTTTCTTACGTTGAAATCCTGGATTATCAAAAGCCGCCGGAAAGGTATCCATTATTTCATCAATTAATGAATCAATATCATCACAAAAAACTTTGCCTTCGCCGGGTTGCAAACAAATAGAGATAGGTTCTCGATGATCATCGTAATTGTTTACATAAAGCCACTCTAAAGGGGTTTTTCTTGTTTTACTATGTTGTGTTAATTTATCTTTTACAATAGAGAAGCGACCTAATGCAGCTTCTCCCATGACATATAGATTATAACCAGGCATTTCCATACCTAAAGCAAAATCGATCGCTGTTTGTGCGCGATTTTGACCAATAAAATTAAGTGACTCAGGATAAGGTATTGTCATGCAATTACTTACATGAGCCATATCTATTTTAGGTGCCAGTGCCATTGGGCCCAATGCATTATTTTCTTTATTCATCCCTTACTTTACCTCTACTGGGCTTGTTATTTCATAAGCTTATCATAGGCAGTTCAAGATCTTTGATTTTAATAATGATTTTGTTAGAAAGAGTCTAGGGTGATAATGCTTGTCGAGTAAAAAATATGCCTCCGCACTCATTACAAGCCGATATTTGAGTAGGATGGAAACTATGAGTTATATCTCCACATTCCTTACAAACAAGTTCACCGAAGCCTATCCACTGTCCTTGATGATATTCTCCGTTATGTTTAAAGTCTTCCACTAAGGATTGCCATTCAAGTTGTGATTTATCAGCTATCGCAGCTAATTCACACCAAATTGTTTCTTTAAATTCTTGTAAAGCTAGGTCATTGTAATGAGATTGATTTTGTTGATAATGAGATAAATCGAGTAACAAATTTTTCTGATAAATAGATAATTGTTTCTCGCTAGTGTATTTGAACTCTTTTAATATTTTCTCTCCCTGCATTAAATTTTCAATTAAATGTTTCATTTCATTTTGCTCTACATCTTTTAACCAAGTATGAAGATCATTGATCCAATCAAAATAACTATTTTGCTTATCCATGAATTCACCAATAAAAGATGTTGCTAATAATAAGTATAGGAAATTTCATGTAGTTATGAATGATTTTTGATAAATATTTGGAAAAAGAAGATTAAACCACTATTTACATAGAGCGAGTTGACATTTCAGAGGTGAAATTTATTCAAACCGATGCAAATTTAGGTTATCCTAGCAGCAATTTTTTAGTGATTTTTTACAATAAGTTTGGAATTGTAAATGCAAGAGCAATATACCCCGCAAGATATAGAGTCAAAAGTACAAGCGTACTGGGACAAAAACAAGGTTTTTAAAGTAACTGAACAAGAAGATAAAGAAAAGTTTTATTGTTTGTCTATGTTCCCATATCCAAGTGGTCGTCTACACATGGGTCATGTTCGTAACTACACTATTGGTGATGTTGTTTCAAGATTCCAGCGCCTGCAAGGTAAAAATGTAATGCAACCTATGGGTTGGGATGGTTTTGGCTTACCTGCAGAAAATGCAGCAATCAAAAACAATACAGCACCTGCAAAATGGACTTACGAAAATATCGATTACATGCGCGATCAGCTAAAGCGTTTAGGTTTTGGTTATGATTGGGACCGTGAAATTGCAACTTGTCATCCTGATTATTACAAATGGGAACAATGGTTTTTCACTAAGTTGTATGAGAAAGGTTTAGTTTACAAAAAAATGTCAACGGTTAACTGGGATCCAGTAGATCAAACCGTACTTGCCAATGAACAAGTAATTGATGGTAAAGGTTGGCGTTC
The DNA here is from genome assembly GCF_002276045.1 of Pseudoalteromonas sp. NBT06-2. Taxonomy (GTDB): domain Bacteria; phylum Pseudomonadota; class Gammaproteobacteria; order Enterobacterales; family Alteromonadaceae; genus Pseudoalteromonas. Next base: position 18,475 of record NZ_NQMR01000095.1, read on the forward strand.
AGGTGCACTTGTTGAGCAAAAAGAAATACCACAATGGTTTATTAAAATCACTGACTACGCACAAGAGTTATTAGACGATCTAGACAAATTAGATGAATGGCCTGAGCAAGTTAAAACTATGCAACGTAATTGGATTGGTCGCTCGGAAGGTTTAGATATCACATTTAAGCGTGCTGATACTGGTGATGATTTATCAATCTATACAACTCGTCCTGACACTATTATGGGTGTGACTTATGTTGCAGTCGCTGCGGGTCACTCAATTGCAATTGAAGCTGCCAAAAACAATGCTGATATCGCTGCATTTAATGAGGAATGCAAAAATACCAAAGTTGCTGAAGCTGATATGGCAACAATGGATAAAAAAGGCATTGACACAGGCTTTTATGCAGTCCATCCATTAACGGGTAAGCAAGTCCCTATTTGGATCGCTAACTTTGTATTAATGGGTTATGGCTCAGGTGCTGTTATGGCAGTCCCAGGTCATGATCAAAGAGACTATGAGTTTGCAACCGCTTACGGTTTAAACATCAAACAAGTGATCACTAACGAAGATAATACTGCTGATATCAGCGAAAACGCATACACAGAAAAAGGCACTTTAATTCACTCGGCAGAATTTGATGGTCTAGATTTTGAAGAAGCTTTTAATGCGATTGCTGATAAAGTAACTAAAATGAGTTGTGGTCAGCGTAAAGTAAACTTCCGTTTACGTGACTGGGGTGTAAGTCGTCAACGTTATTGGGGTTCTCCTATCCCAATGTTAAGTGATGAAGATGGTAAAACCATAGCAGCCCCTGAAGATATGTTACCAGTGCGTTTGCCTGAAGATGTCGTAATGAATGGCGTTACTTCACCAATTAAAGCAGATCCACAGTGGGCTAAAGCTGAAATAAACGGCCAACCGGTTTTTCACGAAACAGATACTTTTGATACTTTCATGGAGTCTTCTTGGTATTATGCGCGTTACTGTAGTCCACGTAACGATGAAGCGATGTTAGATCCTAAAGAATCTAACTATTGGTTACCAGTAAACCAATATATAGGCGGTATTGAACACGCTATTTTGCACTTATTATATTCTCGTTTTTTCCATAAATTATTACGTGACTTTGGTTTAGTTGACTGTGATGAGCCTTTTGAACGTTTACTATGTCAAGGTATGGTATTAGCTGAAACTTTTTATCGTAAAGATGAAAAAGGCGGCGATATTTGGATAGCGCCAAGTGATGTTGAAACCGAAAAAGATGATAAAGGTCGTGTAACAAAAGCATGGCATAAAGACGATGGAAAACCTGTTTTTTCAGCAGGCACCACAAAAATGTCTAAATCTAAAAATAACGGTATTGATCCACAAACTGTAATCAACCAATACGGTGCTGATACAGTACGTTTATTTATGATGTTTACTGCACCGCCTGAGCAAACTTTAGAATGGTCTGATTCTGGTGTTGAAGGCTCTCATAGATTCTTAAAACGTGTTTGGAAATATGCATATGATGTTAAAGCTGCAGGTATTGCAAAGCTTGATAAAGATGCATTAACCAATAACCAAAAATCATTACGCCGTGAATTACATAAAACCATTGCAAAAGTGACTGATGATTTAAATCGCCGTCAAACCTTTAATACCGCTATTGCTGCAGTAATGGAGTTATTAAACAAGTTAAATAAAGCGCCTTTAACCGATGATCAAGATATTGCTTTAGCTAACGAAGCATTAACTGCAATTATCATTATGCTATCACCTATCACACCACATATCAGTCATCAATTATGGCTAACCTTAGGATTTGAAGGCGATGTGATTGATGCAACTTGGCCAACATTTGATGAAAGTGCATTGGTAGAAAATGAAAAATTAGTGATAGTACAAGTAAACGGTAAAGTACGTGCAAAACTGACTGTTGCAGCCGATACTACTCAAGAAACTATAGAAAAAATTGCTTTTTCAGACGCTACCGTCAATAAATTTATTGACGGTAAAACGATTCGTAAAGTGATTTATATTAAAGGTAAAATCTTGAACGTGGTTGCTAACTAATATGTCTTTACTTTTTAATAAAGTGATGACTTATTACAAACAGATCATAGTAATTTTACTATGTTCTGTTGCCTTATCTGGCTGTGGTTTTAAATTAAAAAAAGCATCTGTAATACCACTGGAGCTTAGATATATTACTGTTACAGCTGATAATGCTAATTCAGCATTATATCGACAGCTTAAAAAACAGTTGATAAATGCAAAAGTTGATTTGTCAGAAGATACCGTCGGTCGTCAAGCAAATAGTCCTCACCTCATTTTAAATAAAGATAAGTTAGATAGACGAACTTTATCCTTATTTAAAAATGGTCAAGTGGCAGAATATGAGTTAACTTATCATGTTGCTTATCAATTAGTGCGTCCTGGTCAAGACACAGTAAAGCAAAATTTTGAACTTTATCGCACTTACCAAGATGATCCTAATAAAGCATTAGCAAAAGCAAAGGAATTAGATATTATTTTGGCAGAAATGAGATTACAAGCAAGCCATAGGATCGTTAGAGAGCTATCTCAATTATGATCTTTTATACCTATAATAATGGCGCACATTAATTGTGCGCTGTTATGTTAACCAACTTAAAAATCAATTAAATAAAGGGATAACCCCTTTTTATTTAGTTATGGGTGAAGAGCCCTTCCAAGTACAAAATTGCACTAATGACATTCGAAATAATGCAAAAAAAAATGGCTTTAGTGAGGTTTTAAAATTCAGTGTTTTACCTCAGTTTGATTGGAATGAAGTCACACAAGAATATAATAGTCTGTCATTGTTTAATGATAAACGTATTATTGAAATTGAATTGGGTGATCACAAAACCGGCCAAACAGGTTCGAACACTTTAAAGTCTTTAGCGCAACATATTAACCCTGACTGTATTGTTATTATTAAAGGCAATAAAGCAGGTCAAGATATCCAAAGATCAGCTTGGTTTAAAGCATTAGATAAACACGCTTTATTCATACCTTGTTATGAAATTACAGGTAACCACCTCTATAATTGGTTAAACCAACAATGCCAAAAATTATCTTTAGTGCTTGATCAGCAGGCAAAACAATTTTTACTTGAATCTACTCAAGGTAATTTATTAGCCACTCATCAAGAGCTTGAAAAATTAATGTTACTTTACGGGTGCACCCCAATAAGTAAAGAGCATTTAATGAGTGTATTAAGAAATCAATCTAAATTTGATATTTTTGACTTATCAGATGCTTTGTTAAATGGTAATTTAGAAAAAATAGTTAATATTATAAGCAACCTAAAAAGCAATCATAATGAAGTGGCTAGCGTGAGCTGGGCTATTACCAGAGACGCACAACAATTATTTGAAATGAGTCATGCATTGCAATTAGGTGAAAATATTAACCAAATATTTAAAGCACACAATGTTTGGAAAAATAAACAAGCTATTTATCAAAGTGCCTTAAATAGAATACCACTAACTCAGCTAAAACATATTTTAGTTTTACTGTCACAATTTGATACCAGCTTTAAAAGTGGCACTATAATATCTCCTTGGCAAGCTTTAGCTCATATAGGTATTAGCTTTACACAAGCGTTTAATGTTCCCCTACCAATTTATAAAGAAGATTAATATGATAGGAATTTTTGGAGGCACATTTGATCCGATTCATTTAGGTCATTTAAATATAGCAAAGCAATGTGTCAAGCAACTTCACCTTGATAAGCTCTATTTCATGCCCTGCGCCACCCCAGTTCACAAATCAGCATCTAACATCAGCTCAAATGATCGTGCTCATATGGTCAATTTGGCAATAAAAGATAATCATCATTTTGCTTTAGATGATAGAGAACTCAGACGTACAGGTGCATCATACTCAGTTTTAAGTTTACGCGAGCTAAAACAAGAATTCCCTGAACAAAGTATCTTATTTTTAATTGGTATGGATTCATTAAATACTTTAAATAGCTGGTATCAGTGGCAAGAAATAACTCAACTATGCCATTTAATTATTTGTAAAAGGCCTAGACAAACATTTTCACCAAACCAAGAAATTCAAGCTTATTTAAACCAAGCAGCAACAACAAATAATAGCGACTTAAACACATATCAATCAGGTAAAGCATATTTTTTAAATACCCCAGAATTTGATATTGCTTCGTCTGAAATAAGACAAGCATTAATGGTTAATAGTGAATTGGAAGGCTTACTTCCCGATTCAGTGTTAAATTTTATAAAAAAAAACAACCTGTATTCCCTAAAGTGAATAATACCATTTCCGATAATAGAGCGCTTTGAAACACGCCTAAAAGGAGCTTTTGAGAATTTACACTTCGTTGTTATGTCAGTTCTAAAGGGAATACCATGAATTCACTGACATGCCTAGAATTGTAAAACCTCATAAGATCCGAGTGGTCACTTAATTATCAGAATTGGTATAATCATTTATATTTCATGTAGTGAAAAATCTAGTTAGATAAAGCATTATTACCACAAAGAAAATGCAGACTTAAATATCCTATTACCCGTTTGTTAGTCACATGATTGTGAAAATGTTCAAAAATAAAACTTGTGATGAAATGCTCTGTTTTAAAAACAGATAATGCTATTAAAGATTAAAAAAATGAGTTACCCATCTGAATATTATGATGATATTGTGGTACATAGCTATTCTGCCAATATTAAAACTCAAACATTAGAGCATGAAGCTAGTATTGACTATAATATTGATCCAAAAAATATAGCCAACCAGTTTCATATTTATCAGATAAAGGCTAATCTATAGGTAGACTTAACCCGAACTTGGGTTACCAATAGGTGATAATGTGACTGATATACCCAAAGAAAAAAAATTAAACGTTTTATTTCGTCTTGAACCTGGCTGTTTAGGACCTAAAGGTATTGATTTAATAGAAGAATTCTGTGATTTTGCAAATTATAAAATTTCAGAATCACCATTTGCAACCTATCTGTTTGTACCAAGATTTGATAAAGCCTTGCCTGAGTGGGAATATAAGATTAACGCTCGGAACTTAAGCAATGAAAAAGTAGAGTCATATTTGGCGATATTTAGCCAAGTTAGATCTCAATTTGAAGAAGGTTTGGAAGAACAAGTAACGGAATATATTGAAATATACTTAAATAGACAATAAGTGCAGGTTGTATGTAATTTAGTGAACAACTCACTTTATAGCAACCTGCAATTAGACATACATTATAAAGACAGTAATTTATACCAGCCTAAAATTGCATTCAAACAACCAACCCCTGAAAATACAATTAGAAAAACTAAAAAATACTTAAAGTTAAACGGGTCTTTAAACTCACCTTGATGGCTCATACTTTACTACCTTTATTGATTAAACACAGACGCGGCGCAATAATAGAGCAATTATTGTAATCAATAAAGAAAGACAGCAATAAAATATAGAAATTTATTTTTTAGTAACTAAAACCCCTTGTTCAGTTAAAGCGCTTAACACACTTACTGCCCCTTGTTTAATTATATCTAGCGAAAAGCTAGGTACTTGATTTTGTAATTTTATGCATAATGAATCAAAACTTATACTCGGGTTTTCATTTATCAATTGCAGCATTAATGCAGTCATACCGTTTATAGCAATAAAACCAACCTCATCTTCACAATCTCTAAATACAATAATATAACTCGGTTCGTCAGGAGCAATCTGAGGTTGATATTTAGGGCTTATAATATGTACTGGAAATTGATAACTTAAAGACCAGGCTAAACTTGATAAATATAAGGGAGCTAAATCTAAAATATCAGGATCAAAAGTTGTATATGACTCATCTTCATCTCTAATTGAAATATCAAGCTCAACCCATTCATAGTGCGCGAGTTCCAACATAAATATTGGATCTTTATCTGTTATTTGGTAATCATTGCTCAAATACTCAATAAACTCTTGTGAGATCTCTAAAAAATAAGGCGTTTTACAATCATGCGCAATAAAAAACTGCCTAACTAAAGCGAGCCAATCATTTTCATCATATAAAGATTTTAAAACAGGGAAAGCTGATGCAACAAAACCTTCAATATTATTGAAAAACAATTCGCTATAAATTGCCATTCTTCTTGGCTCTATATCTGAAGGCGGCGCAATATGTGCGGGATCTTTAATATGCGCCATAAATTGGGATTGGACATCTTTAAAGTGTGGCATTATTACACCTGTACTACTTTATTTGCTATTGAAGGTACATTTAAACCGGAGTCAGATACCAATGAAGATTTAAATGATTGCTGAATGGATTTGATTTGATTTACTTCTGCAATCAAATCAGCCATTGGTGGAATATTAAAATCACGCTCTAATAAAGTAGGAAAGATCCCATGAAACTCATAAGCTTTTGCTAATAAAGACCAGACTGGATCAATAACATCAGCACCATGTGTATCTACAAGTAAATCATCGGCTTCATCATAATGACCCGCAATATGACCATAAGCAATGCGTTTAGTGGGCAACATTTTTAAAAATTCGATTGCATCATATTTATGATTTATCGCATTAACATAAATATTATTTACATCGAGTAATAAATCACAATCCGATAACTCTAATACTTGATTTAAGAATTCAATTTCAGGTATTTCTTGTCCAGGTGCAGCATAATAAGATACATTTTCAATCGCTATTTTCATTTCCAATATATCTTGAACTTGCTTAATTCTATCTGATACATATTTTACACTGTCGTTTGTAAAAGGAATAGGCATCAAATCATACAGATGGCCCTTACCAGAGCAATAACTTAAATGCTCACTATAAAGCTTTATTTTATGCTCTTTAAAAAAAGGCTTTAACTGATTTACAAAGTCTATATCTAATGGCTCAGGAGAACCGATAGAAAGCGATAACCCATGACATACAAAATTATGATTTTTAGTTAATGTTTTAAGTTTTTTGCTAAATGTACCACCTAAAACTAACCAGTTTTCTGGTGCGATCTCTAAAAAATCAACATCAGTAGGATAACTCTCAATCATTTCATCTAACATTTCTCTACGTAGGCCTAGCCCTGCAGCGCCTAATGAAGATATATTGTTATTCATACTTACTTACCTAAAAAATGGCCAGAATACCTGACCATTTAAATAATTTAAATGAATGTTATTTATGAGAACCACATTTTCCTTCTTTCTTGGATTTTTTCATGTCACCACCGCACTTGCCTTCACCACATTTTCCTTCTTTTTTAGCTTTTTTCATGTCGCCACCACACTTTCCTTCGCCACACTTACCTTCTTTCTTGGCTTTTTTCATGTCGCCACCGCACTTACCTTCGCCACATTTACCTTCTTTCTTGGCTTTTTTCATGTCGCCGCCGCACTTACCTTCGCCACATTTACCTTCTTTCTTGGCTTTTTTCATATCGCCGCCACACTTTCCTTCACCACACTTTCCTTCTTTTTTCTTCATATCGCCACCACATTTGCCTTCACCAGAAACCAACTGGTAACCCGCAGACATAGTTTGCATTTCAAAAGGGTTAGCATGTGCATTAGCTGAAACTAAGCTAGTTGCTCCAATAGCAGCAGCACCTAATGTTAGAGCGATAGATTTTTTGTTTAATGTTTTCATATTGGATGTCCATTTAATTACACGAATATTTGAATTACTTATGAAGACCTTGACATAGATAGTTTTATTTCAAATTAATTTTATTAAATTTAAAAATTTGTTCTAACTTATCGTAAATATGACTATGCAAGTTAAATAAACATTTATCAAGAAGATACTTATCTGTAAAATCTCCAATCCTGTTTTAATGTATCAGAGCCCTCTATGAAACTTATTTTAGCACCTATGGAAGGTGTAGTTGATTTTAATATGCGACAGCTGCTTACTGATATTGGTGGCTTCGATTTATGTGTTACTGAATTTGTTCGTATTGTGGATCAAGTTTTATCACCAAAAGTATACTATCGTTATTGCCCTGAACTATTAACAAAGGGCCGAACTCGAGCAGGCACACCTGTTAGAGTTCAACTGCTAGGTCAAGATGCTGACTATTTAGCTGAGAATGCATTTATTGCATCTGAATTAGGCTCACATGGCATAGATCTTAATTTTGGCTGCCCAGCTAAAACTGTCAATAAAAGTAAGGGCGGTGCTGTTTTATTAAAAACCCCTGAACATATCCATCAAATAGTCAAAAAAGTACGAGAAGCAGTACCTTTAGCTAATGAAGTTTCAGCTAAAATTCGATTAGGATTTGATGATGATAACTTATCTCAAGAAATATTTGATGCCGTAAATCAAGCTGGCGCTAATACCATAACAATTCATGCAAGAACTAAAAAAGATGGCTATCGCCCACCAGCCTATTGGGAAAAAATAAAGCCATTAATGACCCAACCTCATACTATGCAAGTCATTGCCAATGGCGAGGTCTGGAATTTAGATGATTATAAAATATGTAAAATTAGAAGTGGCTGTAATGATGTCATGATAGGCCGAGGGGTATTAGCCAAACCGGATCTTGCCAAGCAAATAATGAATGCTAACTTATCTCAAGAATACACCGAACTATCTTGGCAAAGTATTCTAGTTCATATAATAGATTCTTCTATGCATAATGAAAAACCTAAAAAAGAAAAATATTTTTCTGCAAGAACAAAACAATGGCTTCGCTTTTTACAACTAACATACCCAGAAGCATCAAAACTATTTGAAGATATAAAACGATTAAAATTAAAAGATGATGTTTTAAATATGTTAAAAAAACATGTAAATATCATTTAATTGATTTACTGCATAATAACCTCAGCTTTGGTCACCAAATAACCGCTGACTGCTCAAAGTCATGTTATTACGCAATTTACATCATAATAGACTACTGAGACAGCTCCCTATCATTCGTTGATAAAATTTCTCCGACAATAAATGAAAAAGTAATACAGCTAGTCAATTTGAATTAGGTGTATTTAATAGTACACGAGCACCAGACATTATTTGCGCAGGATTAAATACAACATATTCGATTAAAGACTTAACTTCTTCATCATTAAGTACAATACGTTTTTTTAAAACGTGTGCAGCTTGTTTAAAGCTCCAACCTTGGTAATGAATACCTAAATCTATTTCAGCGACTGTTAACCAAAAATATTTATAATCTGTTCCTATATTTTTGTTATGTGCGTATAAATTTTCAAATGTTTTATTGTAATTAATATAGCCCTGTTGCCAGTCTAAACCGGATACTATTGACTCCGTTAGGAAGTTTTTAAATTCAGATATCAAAATCGTTAACAAAGGTTCTGGCATGTTAAATCCAATATTTGTCATGGTTTTCTGTCCTCCCTCATCCAATATTTTATCCATCGATTTGATTCTTACGGTATTTATATTTTTTAATTCATTTTGGATTGATATTAACCATTCATCAGGAGCCTTAACTTTTGCTAAGAAATAGTTAAGCTTAGATTGATACCAATTCACACCATTGGGCATTTGCCTGAGCCCTAGCATGTTTCTGGGTTTGTACTGTAATAGATAATTTCTAAGTTCGTTCAATGCGTTTGTTAAACCCACTAATTCACCATGCTCATTTATACTTAAACTATTTAATTTTTCGCTAACCAGCGCAATTCGTAATATCAGATCAGTATGTGCCATTTTATTAAGTTTAATTTTACTTAGTGTTGCCTCTTGCAGTCTTTGCTTAACAAATTTAACCCAAGTTGTCGCTTCTATTATTATTGATTGTTTTTGTTCAGTAAAACCACTTAAAAAAATTTTATTTAACACATCAATTTGTGCTGGCCATGGGAAGTAACGCTCTGGAAAACGCTGCTGTATCTTCAAATAATCCAATTCTTTTTTAGATATTATTTCACTTGATTTAGATTGTGCTAAATCGGCATAAATTTTATTTCTTTGTATCAAATACTTGTCATTAAATGGAAAGTGCAATGTACCACTTAGATTGGTATTCACAGGGTAAAGTAATTGGTTTAAAGCCTTCAGCTTGACAATTGTGTCTTGAATATTTTTGCTTTTAGATATTGTTGGTTCACTACAAGCAACTAATATAGGTGTTAAAAATATAAATATAAACTGTGTGATTTTGTTCAAGCTAATCTAACCTTATTAATGAGCGTAAATTAAAGGGGGACCTATGATATTTTCTTTTCAAAATGCATCATTCAGAGATAGTGAAACAGGATTATACAATCAAGCATATTTTATGGAAATACTAAATAGAGAATGGCATAAGTTTATTAGAGATAAAACTTCTTTATCTGTCTTATTTTTAGATCCCCACGTAAATCTTGAAAATAAAACTGAAAAAGATTTTTTTATAAAAATTGCAAATCTATTACAAGAATCAACTTACCGTAGTAATGACATAATTTGTCGTTTTGATAACAACTTTTTTGCAATTGGCTTATTTGACCTAAATGGTGAGGGAACTAATATTGTCATTAAGCGAATACATAATAAAATCAGAGAATGTGTAGAAGTTAATTTAACCGTAGGTGCTATTAATGTATTGCCATCTCACGCGATAGAGTTCGAGGAAATATTTGTTAAAACAGCTAACTCTCTAGAAAAAGCAGAAGCAAAAGGTGAAAACGCATATTCAATACACCAAATTAATTAGTTATTTGTATAAACAAAAAGCCCTATTCATAAAATGAATAGGGCTTTTGAACTTACTAAAATTAACTTTAGATCTTCACACCATTACGTGCTGCTTTTTCTTTAATAAAAGAAGACCAGCTTTTCGCAAATTTACGTGTTCTAGGATCTTTAGCCGATTCCATAATTGCAGAATAAGCTTTTTTGTATTTTTCTTGCTGGAAATAAGCATCAGCTAAATCAGCATAAATACGACCTTTCTTTTTAGAACCTAATTCAATGGCTTTGTTTAATGCTTTAACAGACTGACTAAACTTCTCACTCTGTAGCAATAATGCACCTGATTTACGATACAATTCAGCATCGTCATCAAATTTACCAGCTTCTTGGTAGTACTTTGACGCCTTAACAATTTGCTTTGACTGATGAAAATAACTTGCCATCGCCATTACATTTTGCTTAGTACGCTTAACGTTTTTATCTTTCATCGCCTTTTCGAACACTACGCCGGCTTTGTAAGGAATTTCGTTAAGTGAATAGAAGCTAGTTAATATTTTATAATCAACTTCTGTTTCAAAGAAACCATTTTTATAAGCAATTTCCATCGTTGAAAGACCTTTTTTATAGTCTTCAACTTGCATGTAAAATTTACCTAATTGAGTCCAAGATTTAGGAACTTCAGGCCAAGTTTTTAGCACAGTTTCAGCCACTTTAACTACATTATTGTAGTCTTTGAGCTCATAGTAAGCACCAACTTTTAAATCATATGGTGCTTTTTTTGGCTCATCAGCTTTTTGCAAAGCGATGGCACGATCAGCCGGTGCTATTACATCTTTAAATGCTTTAAGCTCATAATTCGCTTGTGCAATTCGGATGTAAACATTGGCATCTTCTTCACCAGTAAAGTCCATCCAATCCATATAAATATCTTTGGCTTCTTTGTATTTTTTAGTACCTGCATACAAATCTCCCATCAATTTCATTGACTGAGCTTGATCTTTAAAGTTGAGAACATCTTCAGAAATAGCCATTTTCATGTATTTAATAGCTGCAGAATAATTTTCTTTTTGCGCATTTAACTGCCCTAAGTAGAAAAAAACTGTTGCTTTATCAAATGCATTAGAAGGTTTTAGTTCAAGTAAAAGAGCAAGCGCACCATCTATATTTTCTTCATTATAAAGATCAAATGCTTTAACTACTTTTTTACCTGTGCGTTCACCCATTATTTTGGTTTTAGCTTTTTTACGTTTTTCAATTTCTTCGTAATTAGGCTTGGCCATAACTGTAGGTGAAACAACTGCACCACCCAAAGAGATAAGTAGGGCAAGAGCTGTTACTTTTGAAAAATGTTTCATTTCTATTCCTCCTTAACCTTGGTTTATTTTAAAGTCTAGTTGAACTTGAAGGCCTGGTTGTTTCATCGCTTTACCATCAACAACTTTAGGCTTGTACTTCCACTTACGTAGAGCACGTTTCGCTTCACGATCAAAGATACGTTTAGGTTCAGCTTTTATAACTTTAACATCTTCAACACCACCAAGTTCATTGATAGTGAAAGACAACTGTACCCAACCCTCTTTACCATCTCGTGCAGCTTGCACTGGGTATTTAGGCTCAATTCGAACGATTGGTGTAGCATCACCATCACGACCAAATGCACCAGGACCACTCAGTCCTCCAGCTGAACCACCTACATTGATACTTGGCATATTAAATGACAAAGCTCCAGCATCAGGCGTACTGTTATCAGGCTGTGGTGGCTGCGGTTTAGGCGGCTGTTTTGGCGGCGGCGGCGGCGGCGGCGGAACACGTCTACGCTGCTGCACCTTAGATTCAGGCGGATTCGTCATAATTTCGACTATGATTTTTTCCTTTTCATCTTCAGCTCTCTTATCTCCACCGGAGATAAGAAAGGCCATGAAAAAGAACAAGCCGAAAGTAACTGCCCCACCTGCAATAAGTGAAAACAGAAAACGAATCATCAAGGAACTCCTGCAATAGAAATTCTAGAAACACCTGTCGTTTTAATCGCATCCATTACTTTAACAACAATACCATGTTTTGCTTCTTTATCTGCTTGGATAATGACAACATCAGTTGGTTGTTCAGCTAATAAACTTTCAAGTTTTGCAGATACACGTTCAATATCAACAACACTCTTGTCCATATGAACTTCACCACGTGCATTGATAGCAATAAAAATATTTGCATTTTTTTGCTTACTTGCTTGTGCTGCTTTAGGTTTATTGACTTCAATACCCGCTTCTTTAACGAATGAAGTAGTCACGATGAAGAAGATCAGCATGATGAACACGATGTCAAGCATCGGTGTCATATCAACTGCAGCGTCTTCTTCTTCACGAAAACGTTGTTTACGTGCCATATTTAAATCTCTCTCTAGTGATGTGGCAAACTATCAATTAATGAAGCGCGAGCAACTTTCGCTTTAGCTTCAAGGCGTGTACTAAAAAATACACCAGATAGCGCCGCAACCATTCCAGCCATAGTCGGAATTGTTGCCATTGATATACCAGCTGCCATTAAACGTGCGTTGCCTGTACCTTGGTTTGCCATTGTTTCAAAAACAGCGATCATACCAGTTACAGTACCTAACAGTCCGATTAAAGGACAAACAGCTACCAAAGTTTTAATCAACAACATACGCTGGCTTAAATTTTCGGATGCTTCAGAAATCCATGCTTCACGAATTCTGTGTGCGTACCAAGATGTCGTATCCTGGCGGGCATCCCAACTAGCGATTATTCCTTTTTTCATACGAGGAAACTCGGTAGTTAAGAACCAATAGCGCTCTATCATTAATACCCACATAATGAAAAGTGCTATCGCGACCACATAAAGTACTTGGCCGCCTGTAGCCACAAAATCCCTGACAGATTCCCATAACTCTATCAGGAATAACATTAAGCTTTTTCCTTCTCTGCGTGAGCTGCGATGATGCCAGCGCTTTGTTCTTCAAGAACGTGAACGATTGATTTACTACGTGCTGCTACAACAGCATGTAAGAAAATTAATGGAAGCGCGGCAATAAGACCTAGTGCAGTAGTTACGAGAGCCATTGAGATTGAACCAGCCATTATTTTCGGGTCACCAGTACCAAACAAAGTAATTTGTTGGAAAGTTTCGATCATACCTACCACCGTACCTAGTAGACCTAGTAACGGAGCAATAGCAGCGAAAATCTTAATGATGTTAATACCAGCTTCAATGCTTGGAGTTTCTTTCATGATAGCTTCATCAAGTTTAAGCTCAAGGTTTTCAACATCTTGGTTTTTGTTGTCAATGTACACTTTAAGAATACGACCGAGTGGATTATTTTCACTTGGCACATTAGGAGTCCTAAGTTGGGCTTTCATTTTGCCACCGATCACAGTAAGCGCAGCTAAACGAACGAAACCAATTAAGAAACCAACAACTAATAACACTGCAATTACATAACCAACAGTACCACCTTGGTGGAAACGGTCTTCAGGCGTCGCTTTTTGTGTATTAAGACGAAGGATTGAACCACGTGTTGGATCTAAGTAAAAAGCTGAGTATGAACCTGACGAAGCTGAAATCAAGTCAGAAGCAGAACCTACTATATGTCCGCCTGGTTGACGACCTAAAGGTTGAATTTGCTTTGTTTCAGGGTGGTAGATTAAGTAACCTTGGTCACTCACTAAGTTGAAGTTACCAATACGAGTCACTTGCATCATGCTCGTTGCACCATCAAGTTGAGCAACTTCAGCATCAAATTTAGATACTTTAGCAGACTCAGTCATTTCAGTTTGAAGTGCAATCCATAACTCTTCTAGTTCACGAGTAGTAGGAAGTTTTTTAGCTTCTGCTAATGAACGTAATACAACTTCGCGACCTGGTTTTTCAGCACTTACTAAAGATGCTTCAATTGAACCAATTGTTTCAGATGCAGCACGACGTACAACACCAAACATTTCACCAAGGGTACCTTTAGCATTTTCAAGCGCTTGCTCTTTTTCTGCTAACGTAATTTCATTTTGTGCATATTGTTTTTGAAGCTGCTTACCACGTGCTTTTTCAGCAGCGAGTTCACGTTTTGCTTTATTATGCAAAGCTTTTTTATCAGCGCGTGCAGAAAGAAATTCTTGCTCACGTTGCTTATTAATTTTACCTTCAGATATACGATCTTTTTTTACTTGCTCTAAAATTTTATCTAGAGAAGCTGTATTTGCGTGAGCATTTAATGCTGCACCAGCAGAAACTGATAGTACTGCAGCAACAGCAAAACCTTTAAAAAGTTTCTTCATTAGTTTTACTCCGCGCCAAAGATAGGTAGTTTAACAAGATCGTATGACGCTTGCTTACGTGCCATACGAATAAGAGTAGTAACTGGTTTTAGGTATTCTTCACCTAATGCATCCCAAGCTCTTGACGAGTTGTTCCATACCCATGCATTTTTCATGTCTAAAGACTGAGCAACATATGAAATACGACCAACTTGAGCGAAATCTACAGTGATATCACGACCATCTAGTTTCAACACACCTTGAGTGGCGTTAACAACTGAACTGTAATCTTTCTCAACAAGATATGCTTCAAGTACTTGACGGTATTTCTCAGAAGTAGTTACTTGTGAGCTAACCATAGTGCTACGAAGAAGTTCAATACGTGCTAAACGTTTCTCAGTATTGAATGGAACGTCCGCTTTGATGAATTGCTCAAGCGTATCGATCATGCGATACATCAAAGGCACAACGTTTTGTTTCGTTTTATCGATTTCTGTGATTTGATCATTAAAAGATTCGATAGAAGCATTTTGGTCTGCAACCAAACGTGCTACATGATCATTATAAACTTTAATGATTTCTCTTTCGTCAACAACACTACGATACTCAGCAATTAACTCTTGCGTTTGTTCATATACATTGTCGATTTTAACTTGCGATTTAACAGCGGCCTTATGAATTTTCGCTTCAGCTTTATGAAGGTCATTCAAAGGATCTGCAATCACATTATTGCTTGCTAATGCAAATGCGCCAACCAACGCAGATGCTACAAGGCTCTTTCTGATTTTAACAGACATAGTTCCCAACCAATTTAAGTAATGTAACTTTTTAGAATTTAAAACTGATTTAATTCAACCAGGATTTAATACCTATAAAATAGGCATCAACTTACCAATAATGCAAAATGGATCAAGCCCTGTCAACTTGATGTGTAAGGATATTCGATTTTTTATATTAATAAATTTAAATTTAACATTTATTATTACAAATACTTTACAAAAAAAAATAAACAACCCCCTAAAACATTAGCGACAATACTGAATTGTTAAAAAAAGTTAACAATGTTCATTTTCATAAAAAAAAGTTAAAAAAAGTTAAAAAAAGTTAAAAATGCTTCATTTTTTGGTTTGTTTTAATTTTTAAATTGACTAAAAACATATAAATCTTATCTTCCGCACCATTTTTAAGAATACATTTCCCTATAAATATCACCTAAACAGTCAATTATAATTTGCTGTCGCTCTTTCCTGTTAACAATCATTGGTGCCTGATCTTTTAAATAAATAATTGTGACACTTTGGAAGCATTGAAATACCCAACGGGCTGTTGGGTTTTGATAAGGCTTTTTCTTTTGCTCTGGAAAATAAAGCTTTTTTCTTTTAACTTCTTGCGTATTTGGTGCTCTAACGAGGCGTAAATCATTAAACAAGTTGTCATTACCATTAATAAAGCTTCTATACGCTCTGATTTCTTTAAAAATATTGAGTTAGTTAAAAACTCTGGGCTTTTCAAAAACCGAAAACCTTTTTCAACCGATTGCTGTTCTTTGTAAGTACTGAGCATTTTACCCATGGTCATGTCTTCACTTAAGTCATTAGTCGCTATGATAAAAAAACCTAGCTGCTTAATTGTGTTCACTCTTTTTTCAAGTGAAATAAAAAGACTACCTGTTATTTTAAACTCAATACGCTCTGGTGTTTGTTCTTTTTTAGGTTGACCTTTCTTAGCGTAGATTGGCAAACTAATTATCTCTTAAATAACATCACTGTACGTCTGTTTTTTGCGCCTAACTTAAGTGATTTTTGTGCGTCATGTTTGCAGGAAAACCTTTGTTGCGAGAGTTTTTTAAAACTTTTTCGCTCTGTGTCTGATTTTTTCAGCATACGCTTTGTTAAACTGTATTCCTCACGTTCACTATGAATTAATAGCCACTTTTGTGCAACATCACCATACGTTGAGCTATGCCAAACGCCTGAGTATCCATTACCCATGTCGGTAAAATCACGTGTTGATGATTGCTCAATTAATGTTTTCGCTTCTTTTAATTTTTGTGGCACGCGCGTGATAAAATAACTGAGCTAATTTATCCAACTCGATGATTGTTTCTTGTACGTACAAAGCAGCATCAGCCACGAGACAACGACACGACTGCGCTGCTTTTAGGCTTTTTATATGCGATTTAACTATCTCTTTAAATCCGTCCATATCGTTGATATTGCCACTGCCGGGCTTCATGTAAACAGGGATACCTGATTGATTTTCACAAATGAGGTTAAGCACAACTTGATTTAGCTCTGGGCGAGGCTCACGTGAATAACCTTTTGTTATTTCAATATGATTAATGTCATCATCACATAGCTTTTCTACACCATCATAGTGAAAGCTTGTTGAGTCAAGATGAACGGAGTGACAGAGACTTTAAATGCTGAACAACGGCTTCGCCAATGTTTTGGTACAGTGATGAAACCCCATGTTCATAAAGCGCATCGAGACAACGACCTAACGCATCGTCATTGATATGCTCTGGCTTAATACCCGGAGCAATAAGGCGCTCTAACGGTTTGTCAGAAAAATATTCACTATACATATGCAGTGTTCTGCCAACGGCCCCTAACTCATTAATAATCATCGTAATAAAGAGGTTTCCAAAACTCATTTGACGATGTTCTGACGTGCCTAATGCACGATAAATAATACTCGCAAGATCTATTTCTTTGCAAAAGCCAGCCACTAATCCGTGGTGCTCAAGTGATTTGGTAAATGGCTAAGTCATAATTTATTGCTCTCAAAAGAGAGTAATAAATCAAGATCGGGGTTCTGAGTCAAGTGTTTTTTACAACATCATTAGTCATCTGATTTATAAGAGATTATTTAATTCTGATATAGTGAATAATGACAGATAAATCAACATAGAAAAACAACCTAACATCCTTTTAGTTACATTCTCCAGTATAAACTTTTGGCTCTGTTCCTGTTAATTGTTGTCTATAGTTAAATTACCGTCGGCAGAGCCGGAGGCTTATTTGATTACGCCCTCTAAGGGCTAAAGTTAACACCCAAGGCGTATTAAATTCCAAATTTCAGTTGTTCTCGA
>NZ_NQMR01000096.1 GCF_002276045.1 Pseudoalteromonas sp. NBT06-2
TTATTCACCGAGATGTGCTGATACGAAGAAGGTAGTCATCCTATAAAATCAGGTTAATGACTATATCAGGTTTAAAGGGACCCTAATGTACATTACTCATTACGAGTTAATTTCATTATCATTACACAGAAATAAAACTTCTAAATATTTACTCGCCGCTAAAAAAATTTTATAGCCATCTTTGAGTTATTCTATCGGAGATCTCTTAAACTAAAATATAACTTAAAACAGGTGCCCCGATATCGTTTCTTAATTTCAGAAAAAACTAAGTACTCACATTCACGCAGTAAAAGACCTAGATCACCGATTAGTTTAAAATACGAACATCAGAATGGTCCAGAAATCACACAGGCAAGGCGTATTAGTGAATGGAATAGTGGGCTATTTCGAGCTGATACAACGTAGCATGTGTAATTTTTGGCCATTCCCTGCGGGCGAGGCTAAAATTTCCGTATACTGCGTTAAATTTTCTTGATGGAGAATAACTAGACCTACAAAAATTTTCCTAGTCTACGAAAATTTTGGCTCTCGCTGGTGACTATATTTTAAACTGTTCGGTGCTCTAGGGGATGACTAGGCCAGAGTATTAGGTTTGAGTGCAATATCTTACAAGTTTTCTTTTTGGTTTAATGTCATGCTGCAATTAAGTAAACAACTTAAATATTAGGAGTGAAATGTCTTTTAATCGTAAGCAAGCATATTTATATATGATGAAAAAAGGGCTGTTAGATATGATGCCTCTGAATTTAGCTGTGATCCCTTGGGGTATATTGTGTGGCTCACTGGCGATACAAAGAGATTTTAGTATTTTAGAAGCCTTATTAATGCCATTAATTGTTTATGCAGGTGCTGTGCAGTTAGTAGTCATTGAGCTTATATTTGTCAATGCCCCATTAGTGACCATTTTATTCACCGCATTTATTATCAGTTCGCGTCATTTTTTATATGGCTTGGCACTGAGAGATAGGTTAAAAAACCTGCCATTGAAATGGCGAGGCAGTTTAGGTTTTTTATTAACCGATGAGCTATTTGCACTGTCATTGGATAAAAAATCTTATAAAGGCAAACTCAGGCTAGTTTATGCTTTATTTGCTGGTGGCAGTTTTTATCTCAGTTGGCTAATTTGGAATATTATAGGCATCGTAGCAGGGAGCTACTTACCAGACTTAACAAACCTAGGTTTAAATTTTGCAATAGCGGTGACCTTTATTGCACTTGTGATCCCATCAATTGTTACATTACCACTTTTAATAACAGTCTGTGTAGCGGGTATGCTGTCTGTGATTTTTAAACTATTAAATTGGGAGTTAGGCTTAGTATTAGCATCTGTTATTGCCATGTATTGCGGTTATTTAGCTTCTAGAACTCAAGCAAGAAAACAAGCAATGAAGGACAACCAAGTCAACCCTATAAAAAATGATAAAACGGAGAGTACATAGTGACTTTAATCACAATTTTGCTATTAGCCTGCATTACATTTTTAACGCGCTATTTGTTTTTACATCCTAAATTAGGATTACGTATTGGGCCTAAAATGGGAAGTTTTTTGAGTTTGAGTGCTCCTGCTGTTTTAACGGCTATTTGGGTGCCAATTATTTTTGTTAAAGACAATAATTTAGATATGAGTTTAACCAATCCCTATTTATTAGCAGCCAGCGTGGCTGTTGTTGTATCTAAAAAAACGAACAGTATATATTTCACTTTAGCGGCAAGTGTCAGTGCTTTTATTTTATTACGCGTGTTTTTGTAATTTATTGAAATTCTTTGTGTAAATAAGTGGTCTTGTTGATAAATTGAAATAATAAAATATAACAGGAATTTCATGTTTAAAAATATCATCTTCTTTTTGCTATGCTTTTTTATGACATATAATACTTCGGCTGAGCAAGCGCCGGAATTTACTTTGAAAACTGAATTAGGTGAAACCGTGAGTTTGAGTGATTATAAAGGTAAACCTTTAATTCTTCACTTTTGGGCCACTTGGTGTCCATATTGTAAAAAACTTCAGCCAGGGCTTGATACGTTATATACCAAATATAAAACACAAGGTTTAGAAGTGTTGGCTGTGAGTTTATGGGAAGATCAAGATGCGACACCTCAAGCTGAATTAAATAGCAGAGGATGGCATTTTAAAACAGTTATTAATGGTGATGAAATACATAAACAATTTGCTGTTGTTGGTACCCCAACAACGTTCTTTATTTCTAAAACAGGTGAAATTGTTTATAAAACCAGTGATTCAGATCCCCACTCACCTAATTTAGAAAAAGCGGTTAAAATGATTGTGAAGTAATTTTTTTATGACTGATGAGCGGCCTGAATTAGTCATGGGTAACTTGCTTGATAAATGGTAAGTGTCTGGGGAAATGAAACTAGTCTAGTTTAATGTTCCAAGCTCTGTTATCGTGAAGCGATGAAAGTAATATACCCAAACCACTTCAAGATGCAGGATTCAGTTGGAATTAGAAATGCTTTAGGCTAGGCATTGATTGAAGAACATGGTTATTCCCTTTTCAAAATCAATAACGCATCTTAAAGCGCTTTGAAACCCGCCTAAAAGGAGCTTTTGAGAATTTACACTTCGTTGTTATGTTAGTTTTAAAGGGAATAATACCTATCACATTAAATTTATGATCTAGTATCAAATTGTTTATCTCTATTTAAAATAGTCCATTTTATCTTGAAGTTCAGCTGACATTTGCGATAAATGTGTCGTTTCGTATTCTGTTGTTTGAGCTGAGCTTAAAGTATCTTCGGCTAATTGACTTATTTCAATTGAACAGTTGAGAGCTTGTTCGGTTGAGTGTGTTTGATTAGTTGATAGCTGTACGATATCGGCACTGAATTTATCAATATCTAACATACCTTGCTCTGCTTGATTGAGTCTTTCTCGCGTTTGGTTTGCTGCTAATACACCTTGTTCCATTTTTTCAACACTTGATTGCATTTTACTTTGTGTATCATTAGAAGCTGTTTGCAATGAACTGATAATTGTATGGATCTCTTCGGTTTGTTGTTGTGTGCGTTGTGCTAAAGTTCTGACTTCATCAGCTACAACTGCAAAACCTCTACCTTGCTCTCCAGCTCTTGCAGCTTCAATGGCAGCATTGAGTGCTAACAAGTTAGTTTGTTCTGCAATACCACTAATAGCTAAGCTTACTTGACTAATATTTTGGCTATCTTCAGCCAGTTTATCCAAAGCTATTCTGCTTTGTTCAAATTCACCTTGCAAATCTGTCATATGATTCGCTAAGGATATGGTATTTTGTGTACCTAGCTTTACATGCGTGCCTGCATTTTTAGCTAAGTTTACCGCTTCTTGGGCTTTAGATTCAACTTTATGGGCTGAGGATGTCATATCACTTAAAAGGGCATTAATATCAGCGGTTTTTTTTTGTTGTTGTGATACATCAATACGTGTTTTTTCACTAACTTGTGTTAATCCTAGAGTCGCATCGCCCAATTGTGAGGATGTCTCTTTAGCTTGATCTACTAACTCAGAAAATTTAGCGAGCATTTTATTATATAAGTCTGCAATTTGAGACAGCTCGTCAGCACCTGTTAATTGTGCGGTGGCCTTTAAGTTTCCTTGAGCCGCTTGATTAACTGCTTTTGAAAAGTTTTTAATTGCTCCAACTACAGAGAAATAAAACCCTAACATTAAATAAAATGCCAATATTAAACTTAATATTGAAGCAAGTAATACGATACGGTTGATCCATTGCTCTGCTACTAATTTTTCTGCTAGCTGTGAATTGAGTACAGGTAAAATTTGATTAATTAATTGGCTTAAGTTTTCTAATGTATTTTTTTGTGCTTGATTAAATTGATTCAGAGAAATACTAAGGTCATCAGGCTCTAATATTTGTGTATCAATCAAATTTTTAAATTTTAAAATAACATTTTGTGTCGTTAAAATATCATTATTAAGTCTTTTTTTTATGTCACTATTATGATCTGTCGCTACTTTTATTTTTTGTACTAATTCTGATACCGCGAAAGGGAGTGATTTATTCGAATTAGATAATGCAATATAGGTATCAGGAGTAAAGTTGCCGGCTTTTAAAACGATGATAGCTTGCTCTGAAGTAATGCGTGTTTGTTCAATTAATTTTGGTAAAGACTCAACTAATGCTCGGTTTAAATAAGTGCTTGGTAAATTGTCGATGATGGCCAAGTAAGATTGAATTGATATTGACTCTAATATTTTACTTGCGTTTTCATCGTTTACCTTATAACCAGATTTTTTAGCTATTTCTAGAGCTTGTGATTCGTTTGTATTAATGATGGTATTAAGGATTTTAGGGTAAATTTTTAAGCCCATGAGTTCTTGTTGTGTAATATCTATTGAAGCCGCTAACTTAGAGTTTAAAAAAAACAGACTTAAACTGAGTGGTACTAATAAAATACCAAAAACTAAAGTGATTTTTTTAGAATATTTTAGTTGTTCCATTAGCTTTGTAGCTGGTTTGGCGAACTTCCTTAAGCCTGTCATATTATTTTCTTCTTTAAATTTACTGGAGAATACACCTGTTACTCAAAAACAGGGCTTCACATTTGTATACTAGAACGGTAATAAGATGATTTAAGTTCAAAAAATGAAAAATAAAGAAGTTAATATATGATTTTATAGGTATTTAGCTAAGGGAATAGTAAGGAAAATGCCAAGTTATGTCTTTAATTTGGCATTTTCGATAACTTAAAGCTTAGCGAAAGCGCGTTTGGCAGCTTCAATCGTTAATTTAATCTCTTCATCGCCATGTTCAGTTGAAACAAAACCAGTCTCATAAGCAGAAGGTGCTAAATAAACACCTTCTTCTAGCATTAGGTGGAAGAAACGCTTAAAGCGTTCAGCATCACATTGTGTTGCTTGTTCGTAAGTTGTGATGTTTTTTTCTTCAGTAAAGAAGAAACCAAACATGCCGCCAGCATAATTAGTTGTTAAAGGAATACCGGCTTTATCTGCTTCTTGTTGAAAACCTTCACATAAACGTATACTTTTAGCTTCAAGGTCTTCATGTAAACCAGGGGTAGAAATAAGTTCTAACGATTTAAGACCAGCAGCCATCGCAATTGGATTACCAGAAAGCGTACCTGCTTGATAAACTGGACCTACAGGTGCAATGAAATCCATGATTTCTTTTTTGCCACCAAAGGCACCCACTGGCATACCGCCACCAATTACTTTACCCAATGTCGTTAAATCTGGAGTGATATTGTAATAAGCTTGTGCACAACCTAATGCAACACGAAAACCAGTCATTACTTCATCAAAAATAAGTACTGACTTGTATTCATCACATACGGCTCTTAGACCTTCTAAAAAGCCTTCAACTGGTGGAATACAGTTCATGTTACCGGCAACAGGCTCAACAATGATACAAGCAATTTCATTTGCGTATTTTGCAAAAATTTCTTTTACTTCATTTAGGTTATTAAATGAAACTGTCAAAGTATGTTTAGCGAAATCTTCTGGAATACCAGGTGAATTAGGCACACCCATAGTTAATGCACCAGAACCAGCTTTAACTAATAAGGAGTCAGCATGGCCATGATAACATCCTTCAAATTTAAGAATTTTA
Organism: Pseudoalteromonas sp. NBT06-2; assembly: GCF_002276045.1. Lineage (GTDB taxonomy): Bacteria > Pseudomonadota > Gammaproteobacteria > Enterobacterales > Alteromonadaceae > Pseudoalteromonas. The sequence continues at coordinate 5,583 of NZ_NQMR01000096.1, forward strand.
TCTCGACCCGTGAAGCCTCGTGCTAAACGAATTGCACTCATAGTTGCTTCTGTACCAGAACTTACCATACGTACTTTTTCAATTGATGGTACTAGCGCTTTTACTTTTTCAGCCATTAAAATTTCAGTTTCAGTTGGTGCGCCATAACTCAGACCATGCTCTACGGCGTCTAAAACAGCTTGTTTAATTTCAGGGTGATTGTGACCTAAAATCATAGGACCCCAAGAGCCAACGTAATCTATGTATTCTTTACCATCAGCATCTGTCATACGCGCACCTTGGGCTTGCGTAATAAATAGGGGGGTCCCACCTACGCCATTAAATGCACGTACGGGTGAATTTACGCCACCAGGGATAGAGTTTTGGGCTCTTTTAAATAAATCTTGGCTAGTTGTCATGAAAATGCCTTCATAAATTGTTTTTTAATATGTTAATTGCAGTAATCTTACGTGAAATCAGCTGTTTTTCTTTGCGCTATACCAAGGAACTTCCGTTTCGTATTTATCAACTAGGTTTTCTACACCTAAAGTTAATGCAAATAAGGCCATTCTGGCGATAACACCATTTTGAACTTGGCGGAAGATTGCTAAATTGTCATTGTTATTTAAATCGTTATCTAATTCGTTAGCATCACCTCTACTATCTCGCGGTAATGGATGCATTAATACTGAGTTTTTATTACAGTGTGCATCGTAAATCGATTGGCTTATTTTGAAGCCTCCACGGTATTTGTTGGCCTCTTCTTGTGAAGGGAAACGTTCTTCTTGAATACGAGTTTGGTAAACGATATCGGCAGCTAAGTTGCCTTCCATTTTATTGACTAATTCAATTTGATGGCCTGAGTTAGTTACCGCATCAAGAACATAGTCTGGCATTTGTAAACCGTCAGGTGATACCATAGTAAATTTTACATCTTTATAGTGACATAAAAGCTTAGATAACGAATGAACGGTACGGCCATATTTTAAATCACCCACAAGCGCGATATGCATGCCATCTATTTTACGATCAAAACGAGATAGTTCTTTTTCAATCGTTAATAAATCAAGTAGTGCTTGGGTTGGATGTTCATTTGGACCATCACCACCATTGATCACAGGTACTGTAGAACCCGTTGCAAACTCTGCGACTGAATTAGCATCAGGGTGGCGCATTGCAACAACATCTGCATATGATGAAATAACACGAGCGGTATCATAAAGTGATTCGCCTTTAGTTAATGCGGAGTTTTGCATGCCTGTTGTTTCACGAACTAACCCGCCTAATAAATTAAAGGCAGTACCAAAGCTAACACGAGTACGTGTGCTTGGTTCAAAAAACAAGTTAGCTAAAACAGCACCTTCAAGCACTTTTGTTCGCTTTTGTTTTTTTGCGTAAGGTTCCATTTTTTTTGCTACTGCAAAAATAGCCTCGATACTATCTCTATTTAATTGATTAACCGAAAGAATATGTTCGCCTTGAAAGTTCAACATGTGTTCAATCCTATATAGTATGTTGGCAGAAAAAAGTTTGGGAGATATATACCCAAGCTCTGAACCTGCATTTTCAAGTAGCACGGGTATATGTTGGCTGCAGATTATACTCATGATACATCAAGATGACAAAGCATCTAACAGCATATTAAGAATTATATACGATCAAAAAATGCTAAGAATATGGTTTCATCACAGCTAAAAAAATAATAGCCAATAATACTAAAACGGGTAGTTCATTTATTATTCGGTAAAATTTATTACTTCGTTTATTTCTATCATGTTTAAAGTCAGCTAACAGTTTGAAACAAAAAGCGTGATATAGGTATAAGGTTATCACTAATAGTAATTTGTAATGTAACCAGGTATTTGCTTTAAACCATTCTCGGCCATATTCAAAAATTAATAATAAGCCAAACACTAAAGTTAACACTGCAAAAGGAGTGATAAAATAAAGTAGCTTACGTTCCATTGTTTTCAGCATTTCTTGGCTTTCTTTGTTATCAGTCATAGCATGATATACAAATAATCGTGGTAAATAGAATATGCCTGCAAACCATGCAACCATAAAAAATATGTGAAGTGATTTGTATATTAAAAGTGTTGTCATTACTTGCCTTACAAGATTATTAATAACGTATTTAAGAAAATATAACTTTGAAATTTCATCTCGAAGATGATGGCCTAAATCAAAAAATGATTATATATTATTTGCTGTTATGAATTCTTATACCAAACTGTTTCGAATAGTGAGTACTTGATGGATATGATCCCAGCGTATTAATCCCATTATTTGCTTGTTGTCTAATTGGTTATAGATATAAACGGAACTACTGCGTTTATCTTTTAATATATCAAATACATCTGCAAGGGTGCATTGGCTACTGATAGCTTCAAGTTGACTATAATTAATGGGTATGGCGTTATCTGACATTAAACTTAAATCATATTCGGCTAATCGATAGCCATTTTCTTCATCAAATAAGATCAATGGTGTTTGATTGTCTGGATCTGAAGTTACAGCATTAAGTGTTGCGTTTATTTGATCTTTATCATCAGAATATAATAATTTGAAATTCTCGTCCATTTCAGACATAACACCGATTTTTTGCAATGCTTCAACTGCCGGTGAAACTTGGTAGGATAAACCTTGAAAATCTAATTGTTGTAAAAAAATTGAGCGATTACCAAAAAACTGTAGAGCACTTACATAAGCAGTGGTGATCACCACCATAGCAGGCACTGTAATATGAGAGCTTGATGTCATTTCCATAACAGCAACTAAAGCTGCAAGAGGTGCATGTAATGTCGCTGCAAATAAACCCGCCATTCCTAATACTGCATAAGTGCCAACAACATAAATATCTGGGCTTAGATAACTACCAAAATATGACATCAAGGTGCCAATTAAAACACCTAAACCAAATACCGAACCTATTATGCCCCCAGGAATTCCTAATCCTAAAATAAATAAGGTGGCAACGAGTTTTGCGATTAAAATAGTCAGTAATAATTGCATGTTTTCAGCAGAAATAACCGATAGATGAATTGCACTCATGCCTGAGCCCATAGCTTGAGGTACTAAAAATGAAACGAGACCCATGATTGCACCTGCTAAAAATAAGCGAGGAAACATGCTGATTCTTCTAAAAACCTTTATGACAAACATTAAGTTACGATTAAATGCGTAGGCAATCGCGCCTAATGTTAAACCACAAATAATTAAATAGGGGTAATGCCAAATAGGCAAAGGAGTTACATTTATTAAAGATAATTCATAAGTATTGCCAAAAACAAATTGTGTCGTAACTGCACCTGTAACAGCGGCTAAAATGATAGGCACAAAAATATGGATTTTATATTCTCTTAATACTACTTCCATAACAAAAATAACGGCTGCTAATGGTGTATTAAACGAAGCTGAAATTCCAGCAGCAACGCCACATCCTGCTAAAGTACGCATAGAGTTATAGGGTAAATGCATTTTAGAGCCAATAAAACTCGCCCCTGCCGCACCTATATGAACAGAAGGGCCTTCACGGCCTATGGTAAAGCCACTGATAAGTGCGATTGCCCCACCAAAAAATTGATTAAGAGTACTATTAAAAGGTATATTGCCATAATTTTGTTTGATACGATGAATTATGAACGGCACACCTAAACGATAATGTTTATAACGAGATAAAATTGCAAAGATAAAAATTAGCAATGCGCCAAGAACAGGAATAAATAATCTGTATAAGTCAGGTAATTGAGTATAGTTATCCGTTTCAGGTAAAAAAAATGCTTGTACACCAATAATTAACAATCTAAATATAATAATTAATATAGCTGCAAATAAGCCCGCAACGATACCTAACAGACATAGCTGAGCAGACGTTTTAGGTTTAGACAAACTTTTTCTGAGCGCTTCAAGCGATGTATGTGTCAACTCAAACAAGGAAGATACCTATAAAATATGAGTACCAAAAAAGTAACTGTAGTTTATCAGAAACTTAGTGAGTTTTCCTAAGGAATATATTTTAAATATGTAATAATTTAACACTACTAAAATTGTATAATTTGAAATCAATCGACTATAAAAAATACTTGATTAAAACAGTCGGGTATTAGATAATTGTACGATATGAATTTATTTAAGTAAGAAGTATGTCTGAGCAATTACCGATCCAATTCACGGAGAATGCAGCAAATAAAGTTAGGCAGCTAATCGAAGAAGAAGAGAATCCAGAATTAAAACTTCGTGTTTATGTTACGGGCGGAGGCTGTTCAGGGTTTCAATATGGTTTTACTTTTGATGAAAAAACGAATCCGGGTGACATGACTATTGAAAAAAATGGTGTGATACTTGTGATAGATCCTATGAGTATTCAATACTTAATCGACGGTACAGTTGATTATACCGAAGGTCTTGAAGGTTCTCGCTTTTTTGTGAATAATCCAAATGCAACAGCAACATGTGGTTGTGGTTCATCATTTAGTGTTTAGTGAATAAATTTTAGAAATAAACTTAAAAACCGCGTTAGGCGGTTTTTTTGTTTCTGTCATGTGGAATGTAAAGCTTGTTTACATTTTATTACTTACTTTGTATGTAGAAACTTCGTATGATTGGCAGATAATAATTATTAGCTTTAACCTAATTGGAGAGAAAGAATGCTTAAATTTCATCGCATTCGTCAATTGTTAGATGAAAAACCGTTTATAATCGCATTGAGCATTAGTATCGGTATTGTACTTTGGATGTTATCTGGCACTTCTTACTCGCAAGCTCCTGAAAAAAAATCAAATAAAACACAAAACCAAACCCCGTTAGCTAAAGTTAAAGTTGAATTGCTAAAAGCGCAAGATATCTTTAAAACACTTACTTTATACGGAAAATCAGCACCCGATAAAATATCAACGATAAGTGCAAGAGAGCCTGGAGAAGTAAAAAAGATATTTGTTAAAGAAGGGCAGTTTGTAGAAAAAGGTACTGTTATTTTAGCTTTAGATCAATCTGACTTGAACGAAAGAATAGTATCGGCAAAATCGTTATTAGTGCAAAGAAAACTTGAATATCAAGGTTTTGTGAAGTTAAAACAAAAAGGCTTACAAGACGAAGTAAAGCTTTCTCGAAGTAAAGCGCAGTTAGAACAAGCAAAATCTGCTTTATCAAGTTTAAAATTAAGCTTATCTCACAGTGAAATTATAGCGCCATTTAGCGGTGTCATTAATCGACGTTTAGTTGAAATAGGTGCTTATGTTGGTCGCGGTGATCCAATATTGCAATTAGCCGATTTAGACCCTTTAGTTGTTCGTGCTGATGTAACCCAATCTGAAATTTTTGGTTTGAAGTTAGATCAAGAAGTAAAAGCCACTCTTATTAATCAAGAAACTTATACAGGTAATATCAGATATATCGCTTCAGTCGCTGATGATGATGTAAATACATTTAGAATAGAAGCAAAATTTTCAAATCCAGGAATGAAATTCAAAGCCGGATTTTCAACACAATTAGATATTGATTTTGAAGCAGTTAAAGCCATTCATATTAGTCCTGCATTTATGGCACTGAATCCTGAGGGAAGTCTTGGCGTTAAAACATTAAATGATAAGAATGAAGTTGTGTTTTCTCCAGTCAATATTGTGAAGTCGACTGCTGAAGGAATTTGGATGTCAGGCTTAGGTGATGAAGCAAAAATAATCACCTTAGGACAAGGTTTTGTAAGAATTGGTGATGTTGTTGAACCTATTTTTACAACTGATGATTCGATTGCAAAAAAAGACTAAGGCCGAATAAATGAGAACAATAATTGACGGCGCATTAAATAAAACCAGAACGGTTTTATCTATTTTTGTATTATTACTGATTGCTGGTTGGATGACTTATCAAAGTATTCCCAAAGAAGCTAACCCAGATGTAAATATTCCATTTATTTATGTTTCTATTGTACATGATGGTATTTCACCAGAAGATGCTGAAAGATTACTGATCCGCCCAATGGAAGTCGAATTACGTGCGATACAAGGCGTAAAAGAAATGAAAGCTACGGCCAGTGAAGGTCATGCATCAATCACATTAGAGTTTTTGGCAGGGCTAGCTACCAATGATTTATTAGCAGAAGTACGTGATAAAGTTTCATTAGCAAAAGCTAAATTACCGAGAGAATCTGAAGAGCCTGAAGTACATGAAGTACTAATGGAAGATCAACAACCGACAATTACACTTACGCTGTCAGGAAGTGTACCTGAACGCGGTTTATTAACTATTGCGCGTAATTTAAAAGATGATATTGAAGGCATATCTAGTGTAATGGAAGTTGATATTGGTGGCGATCGTGAAGACATGGTTGAAATTATTGTTGATCCACTACTCATGATTTCTTATGGTTTAGATCAAACTGATATTTATAACTTAATTAGTAGCAATAATAAATTGGTTGCTGCGGGTACTTTAGATACAGGCAAAGGCCGCTTTGCAATAAAAATTCCGTCAGTGTATGAAACAATTCAAGATGTGATGAAACAACCTGTAAAAGTGGTAGGTGATAAAGTTGTGCGTTTTATGGATGTGGCACAAATTCGTCGCTCTTATAAAGACCCAAGTTCAATTGCACGTATTAATGGCGAGTCAGCAGTTGCTTTAGAAGTTAAAAAGCGCAGTGGTGAAAATATCATAGATACGGTTAATGAAGTTAAAAGCATTGTTAAAAAAGCAAAAAAACTTTGGCCTGAGCATATTAAAGTTAACTATACAGCTGATAGCTCTCAAGATGTAAAAGACATGCTTGCAGACTTACAAAATAATGTAATGTCAGCCGTTTTATTAGTGGTAATAGTGATAATCGCTATTTTAGGTAGTCGTTCTGCGTTTTTAGTGGGTATTGCTATCCCTGGTTCATTTTTAACGGGTATTTTAGTGTTATCTTTATTTGGCTTTACTGTCAATATCGTTGTTTTATTTGCCTTGATCATGGCTGTAGGTATGTTAGTTGACGGTGCTATTGTTGTTACTGAGTTTGCTGATCGCATGATGAGTGAAGGCATGCATAGGAAGCAAGCCTATGCTATGGCTGCAAAACGCATGGCATGGCCTATTATTGCATCAACAGCAACAACCTTAGCTGCATTTGTACCTCTCATATTTTGGCCAGGCATAATGGGCGAATTTATGAAGTACTTACCTATTACCTTGATTGCAACTTTGAGTGCTTCTTTAGTAATGGCATTAATATTCGTCCCTGCTTTAGGAAGTTTAATCGGTAAAGTAAGATCAATTAAAGACGCTGAAAAAAAAGAATTAGTAGCTGCGGAAGAAGGTGATGTGACTCAATTACATGGCTTCAGTGGTAAGTATGTACGGGTATTAGATAAAGCTATAACACGTCCTTGGTGGGTTTTATTTGGTGCCATTATCATTTCAATTTTAGTTTTTGTTGGATATAACGCTTCTAAGCTCGGGGTTGAATTTTTCCCTGAAGTAGAGCCTAACGGCATTAACTTAAAGGTGCGCTCTTTTGGTGATCTATCAATATATGAAAAAGATACCATCATGAAAGGTATCGAAGGTCGGATATTATCAATTGAAGGTATTAAGACTATATACTCTCGTACTGGCGGTAAAGATTTAGTGGGTACAATTCGTTTAAATTTAGATGATTGGGATCAACGTTTACCTGCCGATGATATTATTGAGCAAGTCATTGCGCTGACAGAAAATATTGCAGGTGTTGAAGTTGAACTTCGTAAAGACGAAAATGGACCTGGCGGTGGTAAAGATTTATCTGTTGAATTAAGTTCTAAATACCCTGATGCTTTAAATAATGAAGCGAGACGTATTCGCCAAGCATTAGAAGCCGATGGGTCATTTATGAATATAGACGATACCGCTTCAAAACAAGGTATAGAATGGCAGCTTAAAATTGATAGAAGTAATGCTGCGCGTTTTGGCGCTGATGCAACTATGTTAGGTGCTAATGTTCAGATGATAACTAATGGTTTAAAATTAGGCGAATATCGCCCTGATGATGTTGATGATGAAATTGATATCAGAGTACGTTTTCCTTATGAAAAACGTGATTTAGGCCGCATTGAAACACTTCGTATTAAAACTATGCATGGTCAAATACCTGTTTCGCATTTTGTTACTAAGTCACCAGTGCAAAAAGTAGATACGATACGAAGAGTTGATAGTCATAGGGTTGTTACCGTTAATGCTGATATGAAGTCAGGTGAATTATTGAGCTTAGCTTTATCTCGATTACAAGAAAAGCTTAAAATGCAAGAAATGGACCCTAGAGTGAAATTAAAAGTACGGGGTGAAAATGAGGACCAAGGAGAGTCAGAGGTGTTTTTGAAAAATGCTTTAATGGTTGCTCTGTTTGTTATGGGTTTGATTTTAGTTACTCAGTTTAATAGTTTTTATCAGGCATTTTTAATTTTAAGTGCTGTTTTATTCTCTACGGTAGGCGTATTTTTAGGTTTACTCATATTGCAACAACCGTTTGGCATTGTAATGTCGGGTATCGGTGTTATTGCATTAGCGGGTATCGTTGTGAATAATAATATTGTTTTAATTGATACCTACAACGTGCTTAGGGCTCAAGGCATGGTGGCTAGAGAAGCAATATTAAGAACTGGCGCTCAAAGGTTAAGACCTGTACTGCTTACAACTGTCACAACTATATTGGGCCTAATGCCTATGGTATTACAAATTAATATTGATTTCGTTAATCGCGAAGTAGCAGTGGGTGCTCCCTCTACACAATGGTGGGTTCAGCTATCAACAGCTGTCGCGGGAGGCTTAGCCTTTGCAACGATATTAACTTTAGTACTCACGCCATGTTTGTTGATGATAAGAGCAAGGCGACAGGAAGTTAAAGTGTTCCACAAAGTTAATACTTTGTGAAACTAAAGTAATCTAATTATTAGTTAAAAGCCACTTATATTAAGTGGCTTTTTATTGATTTGTAACAAAAATCATTAAAGTAAAAAAACCTAATATAAAGCCACTAAAACCAAGTATGTATAAAAATCCTTTTTTGCCTTGTTTCAGGTCTAGATTATTTTGCTTTAAAAAAATGAACCATAAAAAACAAAGTACTATGGGAAGTAAAAACATTAATCGGATCATATTTGTCTAATTATCACTATTTTCAATTATTTAATAAAGAGTATAACAGTACTCATTAGAAAATCAGTTTTATGTGATTTAGACAAAAATAAAGATCATTCGTCGCATTTTATGTAATAGAAGGTGATTAAAGGTTAGTATTATTTAATGATTAATTTAGACCTATATTAGGTAAACTCGTAAAAAACGGCTATACCTAATATATAGCTTGTGCTTTAATGGGGTCAAATCAATTCTTACGCTTTAAAACTTAAGAGTTTTGAACCTTAGTATTGAGTATCATGGGAGGGGCACTCCCACTTTTTTAATATAAAAATAACATCTAGTAGGAGATGCTTTTATGATGGGAAAAACAGTTTCATCTGATGAAAATAGTAGACTAACGTCTTGGCTTAAAGAGAAACGTCAAGAGAAAGGTCATACAATGAGAAGCCTAGCACAAATCATAGGTACACCTCATTCATTCATCGGTAAAATTGAAAACCAAGAACGCCGTTTAGACGTTGTTGAGTTCGTTCGTTACTGTAACGCGTTGGAAGTAGATCCAACTGAAGGCTTAGCTTTATTAGACGTTGAATAGCTTTCGTATAAATGATATTCATCATCTAAAACATATAAGATGCAAGGAAGCATTTTATAATCTTCTAACTTCTATCCATTTTACAGCTTTTTAAATTCACCAATTACTTAACACTATTTTTTATGAAAGTTATTTTCTAATTTGTATAAATGATGCCTGATCAGGTATAAGAAAATCAATGATGGAATCACCATAACAGCCGTTAAAACAAAAAATAAAGCCCAGTTACCGTCTAACCAGTCGACTAATATGCCACTTGAAGATGAGAGTAAGGTTCTGGCAAAGTTGCCTAATGAAGCCAGCAGAGCGTATTGTGCAGCAGTAAAATTGCGATTACAGAGCATAGATAAAAATGCCACCATAGCCACAAGAGACCAAGCTGAAGTAAAACCATCTACCACTACCGTTAATGCATACATCCATTCTACAGGACCCACTAGCGCTATTACAGCAAATAATAGGTTTGATAGCGCCATAGCAATACCGCTAATCAATAACCCTTTTACAATACCGTATTTATGATTAAACAAACTACCTAGAAATGCAAAAACGATAGTAATAATACCCGTACCAAATTTAGAATAAGTGCCTATTTGAGTATTAGTAAAACCAACTTCTTTATAAAAAACGATAGACATACGTCCTAAAAATGCTTCACCAATTTTAAATAGGAATATAAATGCAAGTATGGCTAATGCTGCTTTAACACCGTTACGTTTAAAAAATTCTGAAAAGGGCGCAACAAGCGTCACTAACAGCCAGCTAGTGATTTTGGCTGAAAAAGTATTCTGATTATTAGTAAATAATGTTTTTTGATACTGAGATTGTAATTTGGATTGGACTTGATCTCGATTTGAATCAGGCTCTTTTACCCAAAATACACATAAACTTAAACACAACATCATGGCTGCTAAAAGAATATAAACTTGATTCCAACCCCAGCCAGGAAAATCAGCAAAAAAGAAAGGAACCGTACCTAGTAATGCATAGCCTGACCACCAACCTGATGTCGCCATTGCGGCAGCTGCTGTTGCTTTGTGGCTTTCATTTTCTGCTAAGGTGTCAATACGAAAAGCATCGATAGAAATGTCTTGTGTGGCTGATGCAATCGCAATCACAATTGAAAAAATAGCAACAAGTTTTAGGTTTGAACTTATATCTACAGTAGATAATAAAAATGTCGCTGCGATAATGAAAAACTGAGTGAATAAAATCCAACTACGTCTTAAACCCAATAACTTATGTAATATAGGTAATTTAACCCTATCAACTAAGGGGGACCATAAAAAGTTGATCGAATAAGCGCCAAAAACTAAGCCAAAAAGGCCAATTGTACTTCGAGAAAGTCCTTCATCTTTTAACCAAGCAGACAGTACAGAACCAATTAACACCCAAGGAAAACCACTGGCCATGCCAAAAATAAAAATACTTATTAAACGTTTATCATTAAAATAGCTTAAGTATTCTTTCATTGAGATATCAGTGGTCATATATAATTCTTATTCTTATTATTATTATTATTATTATTATTATTATTATTATTATTGGTTTGAAACGCCCAAAATTTGGGAGTGATACTTTAAAATATAGGATAGTTAACTTTATAATTTTTCTTCAGGTAAAACGATTACATCATAAATTAATACAGGTTTTACAGGCACAAAATCATAACCAATTTTTTCATTATATCTTGTTTCAACTTTCATTATTTTATCTAACGTTTCATATCCTTCAGAAACATTACCAAAAACAGCAAATCCCCAACCTCTCCCAGGGTTCAAGTGATGATTGTCATCCATATTAAAAAAGAACTGACGGTCACCTGAATGTGGTTTTCTATCTTGATAGGCCATAGCAATAGAATACATTTCATTTTTCATACCATTGCCACTTTCATTAAAAATAGGCGCTATCGTATGCATACCATCATAGTCTTTGTCATAACCACCGCCTTGTATTACAAAGTCTTGTTCATTTTCTTCATTACGCTCAACACGATGAAAAATAGAACCTTTGTAATCTCCGTTAGCCACGTAGGTTAAAAAGTTATTCACTGTGATTGGTGCGCGGGAGCGGTCTAATTCAATAATAATATTACCATAGCTTGTTTTTAATTCTACTTTAGGAAATAGGTTACTTTTTTGTACAAACTTACCATCGGCAGCACTTAAAGCTGATACCGAAAATAGGGTGATTGTACTTAGAATAAACGTTTTAATGAATGATTTGATCATTGATATCTTTAACCTTGTAAAAATTCTTGAAGTTCAGCGTCATTGACAATACGCGAAATCATTTGTTCTAACAATGTATTAAGTCGACCTTCCACTTTTGCTTTATCAAAGATTAAAGGGCCTTCGCTGTTTTGACTGCCATTATAATATTTATTAAAACTACGTTTTCCTTTATTGAGTTTAACTTCAAGCTCAATAATACCTTCACTGCGGTATTTTAAGGTTTGTTGCTTTACGATGACCTCCAGTTGATGAATAAGTAAGATCATTTTGTTTTGTGATGATGAATTTATATTGATATCGCCATTTTTAAAAGCTTTAGATAAAGCAATATTTAGCGAATATTCTAAGTCATTACTTGATACTTTAGTAACATCACCTTTTTGTAGAATACGAAGCGCGGTAGGCGTTTCACGATTATCTCGCACTAATAAATCTATATTGTTTGCAAGTTTTAACTGAGTCACGGCAGTGTAATTTGGCGCAATAATTATACGTTCTGGCAGAGACTGGCATGCAGATATTGAAAGTACATAAAATAATAGGGCTATTTTTTTCATGGAGTTCCTACAGTAGGTTGTTATTGAGTGGCAAACAGTACACAAAAGGATATTTAATTTCATAATTTAATAAAAGGTAAATATCCTATTATAATGTTACATAGTTTTAAAGTTTTAAAGTTTTAATGCTTTGTGTTTGGTAGAGCTTAAAACAACAAAGCGACTATTTGAGCCTAGTAATTTACAATTACCAAATATGCGTTCTAATTTGCCATGATAATCAAGATGGCGATTGCCGATAATGCGTAATTCTCCTCCCACTTTTAATACACGACGGGAATCTATAAACATCTGCCATGCAATATGATCTGTTACAGCTTGCTGTTGATGAAATGGAGGGTTACATAAAATAATATCTTGGCTTTCATTTTCAAAGCCCGTCATGCAATCATTTTGCATAAACGTACATTGATTTAATTTTTCGGGTAAATTTTGTTGTATGTTAAGCCCCGCAGAGTTGACAGCCATATCTGATTCGTCGACAAAAGTAATATTTGAACTAGGGCATTTTGTTAGTGTTGTAAGGCCAATAACACCATTACCACAGCCTAAATCTACAATACTTTTTAGCTTTTTAGTTTGTGGTAAGAAATTCATAAAGAATCGCGCCCCAATATCTAATGAATCACGTGAAAATACATTTGCGTGATTATTGATAAGAAAGTCGGTATTTTTAAGTTCCCATTTTATTGTTTCAGGTGTTTCTTGTGATTGTCTTTCAAATGTGGCAAATATTAAGCGAGATTTTTTAACCGCTAATGATGTTTTTGCATCACCAATATATTTATCAAATACTTTTGAAGTAGAGTTATGAATATCTTTAGTTTTACCTGCACCAATAACTAAGGTACCTGGTTTTAATATTTGGCTTAATTTGGCAAGTTGGTGAGCTAATAAACCATTGTTTTTTGGGATCTTGATTAAAACTAAATCTATTTCACTTGAAGGTAAGTCGAAACAACTTAATAAATCTAAATTATCGCTGGATAAGTTATTTTTTTCGATATTGTATTTAGCTGCTTGATGAGCAATATAAGAGTCGCTGATCAGTGTATTTGCTTTGTCATTAAAATAACAACTTAAAGCACCAAAACTATCATTGATGATAGCAATATTATTAACTTTACTATGATGTTCTTCAACATAATTAATTAAATATTCATCAGCAGAATCCCAAGCCTGCAAACTACGCGTTTTTTGTTCTAAAGGAAAACGTTCTAAAGTAAATGTTTTATTACCTAGCATTGCTTGGGTTGATTCTTGTATCATGAGTATTTTATACCAGTATTATATTATTCATCGAAATTGATTTTACCATGCCTTTATTTAATTGTTCACCTGATTTGCCTAACTGCTTCAATTATTATGAAAATAGCATGAGTGAAGCAAAAGCTGATGCTTTATTTAACTATTTAGTAAGTAGAATGAATTGGCAGCAGCCAGCGATTTCTATGTATGGAAAACAAGTATTGATCCCGAGAAAACAGGTTTACATGGCTGATAGAATAATGAATTATGCTTATTCAGGCATGGCACTCGAAGTAGAACCTTGGGATCCCATTTTAGAAAAATTATCAGCCAGATTAACAAAACAGTTTGAAGTACCATTTAATGCTGTATTGGTAAATTGGTATCGAGATGGCAATGATAGTGTTGGTTGGCATGCAGATGATGAGTTTGAATTAGGTTTAAACCCTGTGATTGCTTCTATTTCATTAGGTGATGAAAGGTTATTTAAAATAAAAGATATTGTGAACAATAAAAATTTTAAACATAAACTCTCTAGTGGTAGCTGCTTATTAATGTCCGGTAATAGTCAAACACAATATCAACATTGTCTGCCTAAAATGGCCAACTCTCATATAGGTAATAATGTTAAGGGGAGAATAAACCTCACTTTTAGGTATATTCATCACAATATTTAAAATAAAATAAAATAGAATTAAAATTTAGAGCTATCGTACAAGGTTTAAGCATGCAAATTCAAATAGAAGAAAAATTATTAGCTAACATCAATTGTAAGCATTTAACAGTCACTAATGAAAGCCATATGCACAGCGCTGGTACTGATTCACATTTTAAAGTGGTGATTGTGAGTTCTGATTTTGAAGGTAAACTATTATTACAACGACATCGTGCTATTAATAAAGTACTTGCCGATGAACTTGCTAATCATATCCACGCTTTGGCACTTCATACTTACACTGATCAGGAGTGGTCGCAATTAAATGAACAAGCACCACTTTCTCCTAAATGTGCAGGAGGCTCTAAAAAGTAGACTTTTTACTCTATATATTAAAAGTTTAGTTTTATATAACTCAAAGAATAACAAAGGTTTATTATAGGTGCAATAAATGTTAAATTCTCGCGATGTAAAAAAATTATTATCGCGAGATGAAGAGTATTTTAAGTAAAACACACCAAAAAATAGATCGATTCACAGAAACTCTGGGTAATATCATCGCTTGGTTTACCGCTTTTATGGTTGTTATTATGGTTGCTATCGTTGTATTACGATACGGCTTTAATATTGGTTGGATTGCGATGCAGGAATCAGCCTTATATCTGCATGCTTTTGTGTTTATGTTGGGTTGCTCTTATACCTTGAAACATAACAGTCATGTACGGGTTGATATTTTTTATCGTAATTTTAGTCCTAAAAAACAAGCTTGGGTAAATTTATTAGGATGTTTACTGCTTTTAATGCCAGTTACAGTTTTTATATCAGTAATGAGTTTTGATTATGTTGTTAGTTCTTGGCGTTTAATGGAAGGCTCTCGTGAAGCTGGTGGTTTACCTGGGGTTTTCATTTTAAAGTCTTTGATCCCTTTATTATCTTTTACACTTATCATTCAAGCAATTTCAGAAATGCTAAAAGCTATTGAAATTATACTTGGAAAATCTCAAATTAATTAATCAGGAGTTAAGACCATGGAGTATATGGCCTTATATTTATTTATTGCAGTTTGTCTTGTTTTATTAATTGGCTTTCCAGTGGCATTTTCTTTAGCAGGCACAGCACTCGCTTTTGCGGGAGTTGGCATGATGCTAGGGCATTTTGATGCTTCATTTTTACATGCTATTCCAAATCGCTTATTTGGTATTGTTTCTAATTCTATTTTGATGGCAGTCCCGCTGTTTATATTTATGGGGGTTATGTTAGAGAAGTCTAAAGTCGCTGAAAATCTATTAGATGCCATGGCACTCGTTATGGGGAAAACCAAAGCGGGCATGGGAGTCGCTGTAACACTTGTTGGTATGTTATTAGCTGCAAGTACCGGTATTGTAGGTGCTACGGTTGTTACTATGGGGTTACTAGCATTACCAACTATGTTAAAAAGAGGCTACAACCCGCAATATAGCGCTGGTATTATTGCTGCAACTGGTTCTTTAGGGCAAATTATTCCGCCTTCCATTGCATTGGTTTTGTTAGGTGATGTTCTTTCAAGTAGCTATCAGCAAGCGCAGTTAAATATGGGGATATTTTCACCAGACACCATTTCTATCGCAGATTTATTTGCCGGTGCTGTGATCCCCGGATTTATTTTAGTATTGCTTTATATTATTTATTCTTTTGTTTTAGCTATTTTTAAACCAGAACAAGTGCCTTGTTTATTAGATGAAGATATTGAATATATAAAGAGTAGAAAATCAGTTGGGGTTTTTTCTGCTTTAGTACCGCCTTTATTACTGATTTTTTGTGTGCTTGGTTCTATTTTATTTGGTGTCGCAACACCAACCGAAGCTGCAGGAGTAGGGGCGTTTGGAGCCTCTATTTTAGCTGTATGGCAAAAACAGTTTACCTTGATTAACTTACAAGATGTGATGCGTCAAACGCTAAAAATAACCGCTATGGTATTTATGATTTTAATTGGAGCTTCCATTTTTTCATTAGTATTTAGAGGTTTTGGCGGTGAAGAGTTAATAGGTGGTTTTTTTGAGCAATTACCCGGTGGTAAAGTTTCTGCGATTTTAATTGTTATGCTCGTAATGTTTTTATTAGGTTTTATTTTAGATTTTATCGAAATTACATTTGTTGTTGTACCAATTGTTGCACCTATATTATTGATGATGGGTGTAGATCCTATTTGGTTAGGCATAATGATAGCTGTTAATTTACAAACCTCATTTTTAACTCCACCATTTGGTTTTGCATTATTTTATTTACGTGGGGTGGCACCAAAATCCATTTTAACATCTGACATTTATAAAGGGGTGATCCCTTTCATTATGATGCAACTGTTTCTCTTGATTTTAATGTCAGTTTATCCGAAAGTAGTAACTTGGCTTCCGAATATGTTATATCCGTAACCACATATAGTATGGGACATGTCCATGATTATTTACATAACAACAATGATAAAACATTAAATAATCAATATATTACATTAAATTAAAGATGGACGATCGATATATTAGGTTTTAATAACTTTAGGTAATCATTTAGCTCAATTTTTAAGGGAGAAAATAGAAATGAAATTGATCAAAAAGGCAGTTTTTGCAAGCCTTGTAAGTATGTTGATATTAGGTTGCTCTGATAAAAATAATAGTTCAAATCAGACTAATCAAATTCAATTAGCTCAAGTAGAGCAAAAGTTTAATTGGAAGCTTGTGACAAGCTGGCCTAAAAATTACCCTGGTTTAGGTACTGCACCTGAAAGGTTTGCCAAAAATGTTAATTTGATGAGTAATGGTAGATTAACAGTCAAAGTTTATGGCGCAGGGGAGCTAGTACCAGGATTTGAAGTATTTGATACTGTAGCTGCAGGTACTGCTCAAATGGGGCATAGTGCTGCATATTACTGGAAAGGTAAATTACCCGCAGCGCAATTTTTTACAGCTATCCCCTTTGGTATGAACGCGCAAGAAATGAATGGTTGGCTTCATCACGGTGGTGGTATTGAATTATGGAAAAACTTATATAAGCCATTCAATTTAATTCCTGCTGCAGGAGGGAATACGGGTGTGCAAATGGCTGGTTGGTTTAAAAAAGAAATCAAAACAGTTGAAGATTTAAAAGGTTTAAAAATGCGTATACCTGGTTTAGGTGGCGAAGTACTTAAAAAATTAGGCGGTTTACCTGTATCTTTGACTGGTGGAGAGTTATTTACTTCACTACAAACCGGCGCAATCGACGCCACAGAGTGGGTTGGGCCTTACAATGATTTAGCTTTTGGCTTAAACAAAGCCGCGGAGTTTTATTATTATTCAGGTTGGCATGAGCCAGGTGCAAATCTTGAGTTTCTAATCAATCAAGATGCGTTTAATAAATTACCAAAAGATTTACAAGCAATAGTGACAGCAGCGATGCGAGTAGCAAATACAGATATGCTTGATGAGTATACAGCGAGGAATAATGATGCGCTAGATAAGCTTATTAATAAACATAATGTTAAGCTTAGAAAATTTTCACCTGAAATTATGACTGCATTAAAACACAGTATGGATGAAGTGATGCAAGATCAAATTGCAGCTGATCCAAAAATGAAAGAGATATGGCAGTCTTATAAAGCTTTTTATACTCAAGCTAAGTCTTATCACGATATTTCTGAGAAAGAGTATTATTTAAATAGATAACGATACCCTTGTGCTTCAGAGGTTGTTATTGAAGTAGGTTATCAGTTGATACCACATATAATTAATAAGGTTATACCCAAACCACTTCAAGATGCAGGATTCAGTTGGAATTAGAAATACTTTAGGCAGGCATTGATTGAAGAACATGGTTATTCCCTTTTCAAAATCAATAACGCTGCATAAAGTATTTATAAACCAACCTTACAGGGACTTCTGAGCAAATCATGCTCGTTGTTCCATCTTTTTTTAAGGGAGTAACCATTAATGCAAAGATGCGCCTAGATCATGAATTGCTCAGCAGTCCTGAACCTCACATCTTGAAGTGGCTTGGGTATAGTAGGCAGTGATAAAGTTGTTGGAGAAATTGTATTTAAAGTTGAAGATTGGCAAAATCAAAGAGCTGAAATTGGTTATAGGTTAAGTGAATCCATTGCAGGTAAAGGTGTATGTACTGAAGCTGCAACATTGCTAATCGATTTTTTATTTACTGAAATCGTTTTTTTCAAACTTGTTGCCAAATGTGATCCCAGAAATATCGCCTCTTATAAAGTAATGGAAAAATTAGGTTTTAAGAAAGAAGCATTTTTTAAAGACCATTATTTAATGGGAAATGAATGGACAGATCAATACGATTATGGATTGTTGGCAACGAACTGGTAAGATGATTTAATTAAAACAAACACATCCGACCTGTTTAACGAATTTAAGCGTTAAACTAGCACGTAATTTACTGAATAATTTAATAAGTATGGAATAATAATATGGTCATTAAGCCTAAAATCCGTGGATTCATCTGCACTAACGCACATCCAGTTGGCTGTGCAGAACATGTTAAAGAACAAATAGAATATGTAAAATCAAATGGTCCAATTAAGAATGGTCCTAAAAATGTTTTAGTGATAGGTGCGTCAACAGGTTATGGTTTGGCTTCTCGCATAACAGCTACTTTTGGTTCAGGTGCAAATACGCTAGGTATTTTCTTTGAGAAAGAAGGTACTGAGAAGCGTACAGGTTCTGCAGGTTGGTATAATTCAGCGGCATTTCATGACGAAGCTACAGAAGCTGGCGTATGGGCTAAAAGCATTAATGGCGATGCATTCTCAGATGAAATTAAAGCTAAAACAATTGAAACAATTAAAGCTGAAATGGGTCAAGTTGATTTAGTTATTTATTCTTTAGCATCTCCACGTCGTACAGACCCTAAAACAGGTGAAGTGCATACTTCTACTTTAAAACCAATTGGTCAAAAAATAACAACAAAGAACCTTAATACATCAAAACGTATTATTGATTCTGTGACTGTTGAAGCTGCAAATGAAGATGAAATTGCTAATACTGTAAAAGTAATGGGCGGTGAAGATTGGGAATTATGGCTAGAAGCTTTAAATGAAGCTGATGTATTAGCTGATAATTTTAAAACAACTGCATATACATATATAGGTAAAGAGTTAACTTGGCCTATCTATGGGCATGCAACAATTGGTAAAGCAAAAGAAGATTTAGATCGCGCAGCTGCTGCAATTAAAGCATTAACTGTAGATAAAAAAGGTGAAGCTTATGTTTCTTCACTTAATGCAGTCGTAACGCAAGCAAGTTCAGCGATTCCAATTATGCCACTATATATTTCTGCTTTATTTAAAGTTATGAAAACAGATGGTACTTATGAAGGGACTATTGAACAGATTGATAGTTTATTCAGAGAAAACCTATTTGGTGCTTCGCCCCGTTTTGATGCTGATGGTCATTTATTTCAAAACTATAAAGAACTGGAAGATGCTGTACAACAACGAGTGCAAAAAGTGTGGGATACAGTTGATACAGATACGATTGATGAGTTAACCGATTATATTGGTTATCACAATGAATTTTTACGATTATTCGGTTTTGGTATTGATGCTGTTGATTACGATGCTGATGTTAATCCAGTTGCTGTTATTGAGAAAATGGTATAATAAACCAGTTTAATCTTTTTTAAGGCCACATAGTGGCAAAATAAAAATTTAAAAAAGCCACTTACCTTAAATTAAGGTAAGTGGTTTTTTATTTTTCTAGTTTGTATTTTCTTTAATCGTAGGGGCTTAAGGATTGAAATACAGCTAATCAAAATTAAATAATAAGTATTTATTTTGAATAAAGATATTCTAGATGATGTTTAGCCTGACAGTATTGTTATTTTATAATATATATCATTAGTACAAGTTGTTGCACAATTTTTAGACTTTAGACTATGCTTAATTCTTGGGTGCAAAATGAGTAATTTTAATTTAAGTCTAAATTAGTTAATTTGTAAGCATTAATTTCGATAATGCCCTCGCAAAGACTAGGGTTTTAATGCTAGAATCCCGCAAATTATTTTAGTTTCGCTGTGTAGTCTTTTCTTGTTTGAAATTTAAAATTTCAAATGAGGCACCTTTACAGGAGCTTATAAAAAGTTGGGTTGCTTTTTTAAGTTAGATTACGTGGCCGGTTAGATGAACAGTTTCTTTCCTTTAATGTAATGCAAGTGTCTATGATCAATATAAAAAAAGGTCTGGATCTTCCAATAGAAGGTGCACCACAGCAAGTAATTCATGACGGTTCAGCCGTTAAACGAGTTGCCGTGCTTGGTGAGGAATTTATTGGAATGCGTCCGTCCATGCAAGTTCGATTGGGTGACCAAGTCAAAAAAGGCCAAGTTCTTTTTTCAGATAAAAAGACTCCTGGCGTAAAATTCACAGCAACAGCTTCGGGTGTTGTTAAAGAAATTAACCGTGGTGCAAAGCGTGTTTTGCAATCAGTTGTTATCGAAATCGATGGCAATGAGCAAATCACTTTTGACTCTTTCACTTTAGATTCGCTAGCGACTCTAGATCGTGAGAAAGTTCAAAACGTACTGGTTGAATCGGGGCAGTGGACAGCAATGCGCACTAGACCATTCAGTAAAGTACCAGCTTTGGATACTAAGCCAAATTCAATCTTTGTAACTGCTATGGATACTAATCCATTAGCCGCTGATCCAGTTGTTGTGATCGGTGAAAATAGTGAAGCTTTTGAAGCGGGTCTATCTGTGGTTTCACGTTTGACTGACGGTAAGGTTTTTGTTTGTAAACAAGCTGGAACGTCTATACCAAGCTCTTCTATTGCTTCTGTTGAAGTACAAGAGTTTACAGGTGTTCATCCAGCAGGTTTAGTTGGCACTCATATCCATCACTTAGATGCTGCATCTGCAAGCAAACAAGTATGGCATTTAGGTTACCAAGATGTAATTGCATTTGGTAAGCTTTTCCTTACTGGTGAAATTTTCACTGACCGTGTTATCTCAGTTGCAGGTCCTGCAGTTAAGAATCCACGCTTAGTTAAAACTCAGCTAGGTACTAACCTTGATGATTTAGTTAATGGTGAATTAGAAGACGGTGAAAATCGTGTGATTTCAGGTTCAGTGTTATCTGGTTCAACGGCAAATGGCGTTCACGCTTACTTAGGTCGTTACCATAATCAAGTTTCAGTATTAGCTGAAGGTCGTGAAAAAGAATTATTTGGTTGGATTGCGCCAGGTTCGAAAAAATTCTCTGTAACGCGTACTTTCTTATCTCATTTATCACCTAAACGTCTTTTCAATATGACGACATCTACTGGTGGTTCTGAGCGTTCTATGGTGCCAATTGGTAACTATGAACGAGTAATGCCGTTAGATATCCTTCCGACTCATTTATTACGTGACTTAATTGTACGTGATCTTGATAGCGCAATTTCTTTAGGTGCACTTGAATTAGATGAAGAAGATTTAGCGTTATGTACATTCGTTTGCCCAGGTAAATATGAATATGGCGTAATTCTTCGTGATTGCCTGAATACAATCGAGAAGGAAGGCTAACAATGAGCTTAAAGAATTATTTAGAAAAGGTTGAACATAATTTTGAACCAGGCGGTAAATACGAAAAATTTTTTGTATTGTATGAAGCAGCAGCAACAATTTTCTACACGCCAGGATTCGTAACTAAAAACGGATCTCACGTACGTGATAATATTGACCTCAAACGTATTATGATTTTAGTTTGGATGGCAACATTCCCAGCTATGTTTTTTGGTATGTTCAATATTGGTCATCAAGCTGCTGATGCGCTTGCTGGCGGTGCTGTTTTAGCTGATAACTGGCAGGTTGGTCTGTTCCAAATGTTAGGTGGTGAATTAACCTCATCCTCTGAATGGGGCGCCAAAATGTTTTATGGTGCGTGTTTCTTTTTACCTATTTACGCAACTGTGTTTGTGGTAGGTGGTTTTTGGGAAGTGATTTTTGCAGGTATTCGTAAACATGAAGTAAATGAAGGCTTCTTTGTTACTTCAGTATTATTTGCACTTATTCTTCCTGCAACGATCCCATTATGGCAAGTTGCACTAGGTATCACTTTTGGTGTTGTAATTGCCAAAGAAGTATTTGGTGGTACAGGTCGTAACTTCTTAAACCCTGCATTAGCTGGGCGTGCTTTCCTTTTCTTTGCATACCCAGCAGCAATTTCAGGCGATACAGTTTGGACTGCAGTAGATAACTTCTCTGGTGCAACTATGCTTGCACAAGGTGTTATGGGTTCAATTGATTTTTCAAACATGGATTTATGGTTAGAGTCCTTTTATGGTTTTGTTCAAGGTTCAGTGGGTGAAACTTCTACATTAGCACTTGCGATTGGTGGTTTGTTCTTAATATATGTTCGTATTGCGTCGTGGCGCATTGTTACGGGTGTAATGATTGGTATGATCGCAACATCTTTATTACTAAATACAATTGGTTCTGAAACGAATCAAATGTTCGCGATGCCTTGGCATTGGCATTTAGTACTAGGTGGCTTTGCTTTTGGTATGTTCTTCATGGCAACAGATCCAGTATCTGCATCTTTCACTGATACAGGTAAATGGTACTACGGTGCATTAATTGGTTTTATGGTTGTGATGATCCGTGTTGTAAACCCTGCATACCCAGAAGGTATGATGTTAGCTATTTTATTTGCTAACTTGTTTGCACCGTTATTTGATCACTTCGTTGTACAGTCGAATATCAAGCGGAGGTTAGCACGTAATGTCTAGTAATAAAGAGTCAATCGGTAAAACGCTTGGTGTCGTTGTTGGGTTATGTTTAGTATGTGCTATTTTAGTATCTACTGCGGCAGTCCAACTTCGCCCATTACAAGCAATAAATAAAGCGATAGATGTGCAAACAAATATCTTAGCTGCAGCTGGTATTGAAGTTAAAGACGGTGCGGATATTTCAGCTTTATTTAGTGAAAACGTTGAAGCTAAAGTCGTTAATATGAAAACCGGAAAGTTTGTTGATACCGATCCAAATAGCTTTGACTTTGAAAAAAGTAAATTTGATCAAAAAATCAGTATCAAACTTGATAAGCAAACTGATATTGCTGGTATACAGCGTATGACTAAAGAGTCACCTGTATATTTTGCTAAGGAAAATGGCAAAATAAGCACAATCATTCTACCTGTACAAGGTTATGGTTTATGGGGTGTGATGTTTGGTTTTATTGCGTTAGATGTTGATACAACTACGGTTAAAAACATTAACTTTTATAAGCATAGTGAAACACCTGGTTTAGGTGGTGAGATTCAAAATCCTAAATGGGTTGCCACTTGGGCAGGTAAACAACTGCCAGTTGATATCATTAAAGGTTATACAGGTAACGAAATTAATAAGTTAGATGGCCTTTCTGGTGCGACTTTAACTTCAATTGGTGTTGATAATACGTTTAAATTCTGGACAGGTGAAAATGGCTTTGGTCCTTTCCTTGCAGAAGTTCGTAAAGGAGCATTGAACTAATGGCTGATTCTAAAGAAATCAAACAGGCGCTACTTGGCCCTGTATTTGCTAATAACCCTATTGCATTACAAGTGCTAGGTGTTTGTTCTGCACTAGCGGTAACTTCAAGCCTAAAAAATGCTTTGATCATGACTATGGCTGTAATGGTTGTAACTGCATTTTCAAGCATGTTCATTTCAATGCTACGTAATCACATACCTTCAAGCGTACGTATTATTGTGCAAATGACGATTATCGCATCCGTTGTAATCATTGTTGATCAGGTATTACAAGCATACTCTTATGCAACGGCAAAAGAGCTTTCTGTTTTTGTTGGCTTGATCATAACAAACTGTATTGTAATGGGTCGTGCTGAAGCATACGCAATGAAAACTGGTCCTATGATGTCATTTGTTGATGGATTAGGTAATGGTTTAGGTTATGGCGTTGTGTTATTAACTGTTGGTTTTATTCGTGAACTATTCGGTAAAGGAACATTATTTGATGTTTCAATTATTCCATTAGTTGCAGACGGTGGCTGGTACCATCCTATGGGTCTACTAATTTTACCACCAAGTTCTTTCTTCATTATTGGTTTGTTCATATGGGTACTACGTACTTATAAGAAAGATCAAGTAGAAAAGGCTTAAGGGGATAATAATGGAACATTATATTAGTTTATTTGTAAAAGCAGTTTTCATTGAAAACTTAGCATTATCATTCTTTTTAGGTATGTGTACTTTCTTAGCTGTATCTAAAAAAGTAACTACTGCAATTGGTCTTGGTGTAGCGGTAATCTTTGTATTAGGTATTTCAGTACCGGTAAATAACTTAGTTTATCACGCTGTTTTAGCTCCAGGAGCACTTGAATGGCTACACCCAAGTTTTGTAGATGCTGATTTAAGCTTCTTACGTTACTTAACATTCATCGGTGTTATTGCTGCTTTAGTACAAATTTTAGAAATGGCTTTAGATAACTTTTTCCCTGCGTTATATAATGCACTAGGCATCTTTTTACCACTTATCACTGTTAATTGTGCAATCTTTGGTGCGGTTTCATTCATGGTTGAACGTAATTACAACTTTGGTGAGTCAGTAATATACGGTATTGGTGCTGGTGTTGGTTGGGCGCTTGCGATTGCCACTTTAGCGGGTATTCGTGAAAAAATGAAGTATGCTGATGTACCTCATGGTCTTCGTGGGTTAGGTATTACATTCCTAACTGTTGGTCTTATGGGTCTTGGCTTTATGTCATTTTCTGGTATTTCACTTTAAGGTAGCGAGGAAAAATCATGCTTGATATTTATTTAGGCGTAGGTATGTTTACCGCTATCGTGGTACTACTTGTTTTAGTCATCTTAATGGCAAAGGCAAAATTAGTTCCAAGTGGTGATATCATAATTGGTATCAATGAAGATGCTGATAAAGCAATTAAAACAACTGCAGGTAGTAAATTATTAGGTGCATTAGCCGATTCAGGTATATTTGTATCTTCTGCTTGTGGTGGCGGTGGCTCATGTGGTCAGTGTCGTGTAAACATTAAATCTGGTGGTGGTGATATTCTACCAACTGAGCTTGACCATATTTCTAAAGGTGAAGCGAGAGAAGGCTGCCGTTTAGCATGTCAAGTTAATGTTAAGCGTGACATGGAAATTGAACTTGAAGAAGAAATCTTCGGTGTTAAAAGATGGGAATGTGAAGTTATCTCTAATGATAATAAAGCAACTTTCATCAAAGAGCTTAAGCTTGGCATCCCAGATGGCGAATCAGTTCCTTTTCGTGCCGGGGGTTATATTCAAATTGAAGCGCCACCACATCATGTGAAATATGCAGATTTTGACGTACCTGCAGAATACCGTGGTGACTGGGAGCATTTTGGTTTCTTTAATTTAGAGTCTAAAGTAGATGACGAAACAATTCGTGCGTATTCAATGGCTAACTACCCTGAAGAAGAAGGCATTATCATGCTTAATGTGCGTATCGCTTCGCCTCCTCCAAGAGATTTAAGCTTGCCATGTGGTAAAATGTCATCTTACATATGGTCATTAAAAGCAGGCGATAAAGTGACAATTTCAGGTCCATTTGGAGAGTTCTTCGCTAAAGATACTGACAATGAAATGGTATTTATAGGTGGTGGTGCTGGTATGGCTCCAATGCGTTCTCACATATTCGATCAGCTTAAACGCTTACAATCTAAACGTAAGATGAGCTTTTGGTATGGTGCACGTTCTGTTCGTGAAATGTTCTATGTAGAAGATTTTGATGGATTAGCAGCTGCAAATCCTAACTTTAAATGGCATTGTGCACTTTCAGATCCTCAACCTGAGGACAACTGGACGGGTTATACTGGCTTTATCCATAACGTGCTTTTAGAAAATTATCTAAATGAGCATGAAGCACCAGAAGATTGTGAGTACTATATGTGTGGTCCTCCAATGATGAATGCTGCTGTTATTAGCATGCTTAAAGAACTTGGTGTTGAAGATGAAAATATCTTACTTGATGATTTTGGTGGTTAAGTAAAACACTAAACTAAAGCGACTAATAATTAGAAGCTTATAGTATGAAGCTATAAAAAAGCTTGTTACTGGTTTATACTAGTAACAAGCTTTTTTTATGTGAAAAATGAAGTGATTCCTCAATAAATTAATACAAAAAATTAATTTATATCTCATAAAATAAAACGTAATCTAAATTTTAAACGGAAATGTTGATGGACTCTTACATCCTTAATAAACAAATATTCAATAAAAAGTGGATTCTTGGATTTTTCTTAATTTTTTCAGTCTTTTTACTTCAAGGTTGTGAACCAAACAGCAACGGCAAAAAGTATCAAGAAGTTTTACTGCAAGGTAAAACTATGGGCACGACTTTTACTGTTAAAGTGTTTGTGCCTGATTCTGAAGTTCGTTCATTAAATTTATTTTCAGATGTAAAAGATTTACTAGCTGATATAAATCAATCTATGTCAACCTATATAGAAGATTCAGAGATTAGTCGCTTTAATCGCTCAGAAGCTAATACAGCCTTTCCGTTATCAGAAGATTTTAGAACTGTTCTGGTTGAGTCGATTAGGTTAGGAAATAGTACAAAAACTTTAGATGTAACCATGGGCCCTTTAATTGATTTGTGGGGATTTGGACCAGATAAGCAACCTACAAAAGTACCCACTGCTGAACAGCTTCAAAGTATTAAAGATAAAATGGGGGTGGATAAGTTATTACTATCAAATGCGGGTTTAAGTAAATCTATACAAGATCTAGAGCTTAGCTTATCTGCAATAGCCAAAGGGTTTGGTGTAGATAAGGTAGCTGAATTATTAGAGAAGAATGGCTATACTAATTATATGGTTGAAATTGGTGGTGAACTTAGACTTAGTGGCTCAAAACCTAATGGTGACTTATGGGCGATTGCGATAGAGCAGCCAGATCCTGCATTGTTACAACCCGCTGTACACAGAACTTTAAAATTAAGCACTATCAGTGTTGCGACATCAGGCGATTACCGTATATTTTATGAGTTAGAAGGGACAACTTACGCTCATATAATTAGCCCTGAAACAGGTAAGCCAATTAAACAAGATTTAGTATCTGTAACTGTATTACATCCTTCTTCAATGACGGCTGATGCGTTAGCTACAGCGTTAACCGTAATGGGCACAGAAAAGGCAAAACAGTATGCAGAACAAAATAATATCGCAGTATATTTGATCAGTAAAACAACTGAAGGATTAAAGACATATTCAAGTTCTAAATTTGCACCTTACTTGTAATAAAGCGTAGTCAGATCAAGCTAAGTTTTAATTACTATAGTTATTGTTTTTTACACCCTGTATAATACGCCACGAAATTTAGCTTTTTCAATTTAGTGATTTTAGGGGCCCTGTTATGTCACTTTTTATTCTTACATTTTTTTTACTCGTTATTGTTGCAGCAGCTATGGCTGTAGGTATGATGGTTAAAAATAAAACTATGGCTAGTAGTTGTGGTGGCTTAGGTGCTATGGGCATTGAAAAGGCGTGTGATTGTGATGATCCTTGTGATCGCCGTAAAGAGCGTATGGCTAAAGAGCAAGTCTGGAAAGATAACCAAATACTTTAATTTATGCATTAAAGTTAGCTATAAAACCTCCAATTGGAGGTTTTTTTGTTTGTCTAGCGAAGCTGGCAAACCCGACTGGCTGAAAGAAGCCATAGGAAGTTAGAGGTACACAACTAACCGTAACCTGCTTCGGCGGTGTTGGTGGGTAAGCGTCCAAAATAGCGCAAAGCCCGATACTTAGTCAGACCAATACTGTACTTGAGGGTGGTATTTCTAACAGGGAGTCAGTGTAGTAACTGGGGAAGCCTGGCATCTAAACTTAATTTTAGTAAGTGGCTTAAACTCAAGAGGAAACTCAAGGTTTAACGTCGGTGTGAGGTGGCAGATGAGCCCGTAGTAGTGAGTAAGGCAAGGCCGATGAAAGCCAGTAATGGTGAGGAGGGGAAAACCAAGCCGACCATCAACATCATGTTTGATGGAGTCAATTTAAGTCAAAAGCTCTAATTGATTGCGAAGGGGGGAAGCATGTTTTAAGACTTTGATGAGTAGTGAGTTTTTATCATTGATACACAAACCGCCTGATCAGCGGGACAAGCAAAATTGGTGCGCTAGGAATAGTGACATCTGATGAGATTGGTCGTATATGGGAAGTAATTGTAGTCAAGTTTGGTAGACTGCCTTTGTGCTAGAACGCGAAATCCTGCGATGAAAGTTACCAC
>NZ_NQMR01000097.1 GCF_002276045.1 Pseudoalteromonas sp. NBT06-2
ACCGCCTGATCAGCGGGACAAGCAAAATTGGTGCGCTAGGAATAGTGACATCTGATGAGATTGGTCGTATATGGGAAGTAATTGTAGTCAAGTTTGGTAGACTGCCTTTGTGCTAGAACGCGAAATCCTGCGATGAAAGTTACCACAATGTTTGGAAAATGAGCGAGGCCATAAGGCGCACTATACTAGATTACAAATTAGCATTGTGTCACTAACGATGGTGATGTGAAGTATGCAGGAGTCGTATACGAGGTCCGTACGTGCGGTTCTGTGAGAGGGATGAAGCAAGAGCCTCACCCTACTCGATGTTTCTATTATTTCCCCGTCAGTTTAAAAAACATTATTTACATTTTTAAAAAATAACAATCCATACTTTAATATTGATACTGTATAAATAAACAGTTAAAATGTATAAGTGAAGAAATTTATACATATAGGATTTTTATTTACCATTTTATTTCTTGATATTATCATTTTATCTAGTGCCAGAAGGCGTGGTTATAAGCTTCTAGCGGTTTTTAACCAACTTCCTGTTCTTGTCAGTCTTGATGAATTGAATATTAGGTACGAATGTAATTATTTTAGAGTGAAAAATAGAAAGAAATCACAAGAGTATTATTAAATTTTGACAAATTTTTAGTGTGAAATGGTTAGATATTAGAGTGAGAATTATAAGACTACCTAAAGGGGGATTTAAATAAGATGCAGAAATTGATTCATATTGACATGGATGCATTTTATGTTTCTGTTGAAATAAGGGATAACCCTGAACTTCAAGGGCTACCAGTTGCTGTAGGTGGAAACAGTTCTACACGTGGGGTACTCTCTACCAGTAATTACATTGCACGACAATATGGGGTTCGTTCTGCAATGCCATCTAGTATAGCGTTACAAAAATGTCCTAACCTAATAATTGTTTCTGGCAGAATGGATGTTTATAAGGAAGTAAGCGCCCAAATAAGAGAAATAATGGAAAGATACACCGATTTGATTGAGCCTTTATCCTTAGATGAAGCATTTCTAGATGTAAGTGACTGTAAGCTTTTTAATGGCTCAGCAACATTAATAGCTCAAGATATAAGGCGAACAATTCAAACAGAGCTTAATCTCACTGCCTCCGCTGGTATTTCCTCATTAAAATTCCTTGCAAAAATAGCCAGTGACGAAAACAAACCTAATGGTCAATATGTGATTACTCCAAATGATACCATTAATTTTATTGAAAAAATGGCTCTGGAAAAAATATCTGGAGTAGGTAAAGTAACTGCTACTAAATTGCATAATCTAGGATTATTTACAGGTAAGGATGTACGTCTATCATCAATTGATTACTTGCAAACACAACTCGGAAAATTTGGACTGGTTCTTTGGGAACGCTGTCATGGAATTGATAATAGGCGGGTAGAAACGTCCCGTATTAGGAAGTCTGTAGGGGTTGAGCAAACATTTGTTAAAGATATTTCCGATGTGAATGACCTAAGGGTGCTAATGGTTACAAAATTAATCCCTGAATTGAAAAGTCGAACACAGAAACCACTTCTTGAGCGCTCGGTTAGCAAAATAGGTGTAAAAGTAAAATTTTCAGATTTTCAGCAAACAACAAAAGAGTATAAACATCATGATTTAGATGATGAAATCTTTATTAGGTTACTTTTAGAAGCTATCGCTCGTGGTGAAGGTAAAGCCGTAAGACTAATTGGAGTTCATGTAGGGCTGAGTGAACAACAAATTGGGGATTTTAAACAATTTGAGTTATCGTGGTTCTGAGTAACGCAAGCCATTTTACGAGGTGTTTTATAGCATTATTAAATCAAATGATTTAATGCCTTTATTCGCAACATTTTTTTATATGAATTCAAATAAAAGTTGAATTATTGAAGGAAAAAGAAACTTAACAAATGAGATTTTTCGAAAGTATACTTTTTTCCTAAATACAGAGATATAAAAAATATTAATAAAGAGACGAAAATTCCATTATTGAAAACTACCAACGATTCAGTATCAGTAGTTACTGACATAAGGTTTTTATTTGTAGAGTTATATAGTTACATCTAATTTATTACACTTCAATTAATAATATTATTTTTGCTATTTCTTACGGCGCAATCCTTTTCTGAGAAGATAGCCCCATCAAACAGGATTAAATTTAATAACGCCCTCAACTGGTTTACCATCAATTGGTGCGTTACTACCTAATGAACCTGTTTAATTAATCTCTTTAGTATAGGGCTGGGACAAAGTAAAATATAGCGGTCAACTGTCGAAAGACAATAAAGTT
>NZ_NQMR01000098.1 GCF_002276045.1 Pseudoalteromonas sp. NBT06-2
TAGAAGGCGCTTCAGTGACTGAAAAACCTGATGAAGTCGCTGTTGATGATGACATAGATGCTTTATTAGAAGGCACTTCAGTTACTGAAGAATCTGATGAAGTCGCTGCTGCTGCTGACATAGATGCTTTATTAAATGAAGTGGCAAGTGAGGAAAGTAGTTCAGAGGGAACAAATCAGTTTGAGGTTCAAGATGAGGAGAATGATTTAAACGATTTAGATAGTTTAGATGATATTGACGCATTATTGGAAAGTGATTTAGAGGAATTAACTGAAGTTTTAAATGAGCCAGAGTTTGGAACTGAAATAGCACAACAAGAAGATGTGCCTTTAGAGACTGATTTATCAGAAGAAAAGCAGGCCTTAGCGGACGATGAATTTGTGCATGAAAATTTAGATAATTTTGAAGCGCAATTAAATTCGAGTTCTGAAGATTTAGAAATTGATTTAGGTGATAACCCTTTATTAGAATCTGATGATTTTGATTTATCTACTGAGGATGAATCATTTAGCGAAGAGCGAATATCTTTAGAGCAACAACATGTCGATTCTCCAAGTGAAGAACTTGAAGAATATCCAGAGCTGGCATTGGATGACGCCTTGGCTGAAATCGAGGCAAATGAAGGGCCAATTCAACTTTCTCAGGCTGAGATAGAGCTTGCTGAATCAATGAGAACACAGACGTCATCAAATGACATTGAAGATGATTTTGGTTTAAAAGAAGAAGTATTAGATAGTTTTTCACTCATTGAAGATGATGACTTGGATTCTGTAGAGGATGATGAAGATTTATTCAAATTATCATCAAATGATTCTAAGCAAGGAGATGACCTTCAACAGCTTGAAGCTGAGTTAATGTCTACGGATCAAAATTTATCCGAGCCAAATGTTGAGCAGGAAATCAATGAAGTTGAAATGAAGCTTGAAAGCTTATTAGATGAAGATAGCAACGATGCTTTATTAGAAGAGCAAAACGACCCTGCTAGTATTAATGAATCTTTGAGTGATTTAGATAATACAGATTTTGACTCTTTACTTAATGAATTGGCTGAGCCAGAAGATCTTACTAATTTAGATTCTCAAGAATTTGAAATTGACTTTGATAGTTTATTATCTGAAGAGAATACTTTAGAAAATGCAATTGAAATTGATGATGATCTTGAATTAGAAAATACTTTAGATGGTGACTCTGATTTTTTAAACATTACAGATTTAATTGAAGAAAGTGACGATATTGAACCTATTGATGAGCCATACGATAATATTGATATGGATGTTGGCTTAAGTGAGTTTGATGAATTATTAGCTGGTGAAGATAGCCTAGATGTTGATGCTCAAAATGGTGGTTATTCAGCCAAGTTAGATTTAGCACTGGCATATATAGAAATTGAAGATTTTGAAAGTGCGGCTAAAGCCATACAAGATGTTATTAATAATGGTCCGCCAGAAGTACAAAGAGAAGCTGAACAATTAAAGAAAAAAATTAAATTATAATTTAAAATATAATGTATAAAACCCTAAAATACCGTGATTTATAGCTGTGTTTTTTATTTTTTAGATAATTGTTAATTGTATTGGTCTAGTCGCATTTTTAGCTTAAATGGGTATAATACGGCGCTTTAGTAGTTTCTATTGGATAAATATGCGAATAGCACTTGGTATTGAATACGATGGTTCACAATATTATGGTTGGCAGCGCCAAGATAATGTGAACAGTGTACAGGAAGAGGTTGAAACCGCACTTTCCAAAATTTGTAATGAAAAAGTAATTGTATTTTGTGCTGGCAGAACTGATGCAGGCGTGCATGGTACTGGTCAAGTTGTGCATTTTGAAACAACTGCTATACGAGATATGAGTGCATTTACATTAGGTATGAACTCTTTATTACCAGATACAGTTGCTATTCGTTGGGTAAAGGAAATTCCTTTTGATTTTCATGCACGCTATAGTGCTGTAGCACGACGTTATCGTTATATTATTTATAACAGCCCATTAAGACCGGGTATTTTAAAAAATGGAGTCAGTCATTATTATCAGCCTTTAGATGTTGAAAAAATGCAACAAGCCTGTCCATATCTAGTAGGTGAACATGACTTTACTTCTTTTCGAGCTATTCATTGCCAAGCTAATACACCTAATCGTAAAATAATCCATTTAAAAGTAGATCGTTATGGTGATTTTATCGTAATTGATGTGAAAGCGAATGCATTTTTACATCATATGGTAAGAAATATAACCGGATGTTTGATTGATATTGGTCTATATAAACAAGAACCAGAATGGATGAAAGAAATTTTAGAAATAAAAGATAGAACTAAAGCGAGCGCAACAGCAAAAGCAGGTGGTTTGTATTTGGTTGATGTGGAGTACCCTGAAAAGTGGGGATTAGAAAAAACGCATCCAGGGCCATTATTTTTACCTGACTTCTAAACTTGATATGTTTAGCAGACAGCTAAGACCAGTTTTTTATACCTAAGTTGTAGAAATCATGTTTTAATTGGTAAAATTTTTCTGCTTGTACAGTTGTACTGACAGAGAACAGCCTAATTTTATAAGAATTAAGAGAATCGCACATGAGTTGGTTAGAAAGAATCTTACCTAAAACAAAATCTTCTGGTCGTAAAGAAATTCCAGAAGGCATATGGGCAAAATGTGGAGACTGTGATGCTATTTTATATAAAGCGGAATTAGAAAAATCACTTAACGTTTGTCCAAAATGTGATCATCATATGCGTCAAAGTGCCCGCGGCCGTATTGAGAATTTTTTAGACTCTGCTGATAGAGTAGAGCTAGGAGTCGATTTAGAAGCACAAGATTTATTAAAGTTTAAAGATTCTAAAAAATATACAGACCGTCTTACCTCAGCTAAAAAAGTAAGTGGGGAGAAAGATGCATTAGTTGCTATGACTGGCCGCCTAAAAGGGATACCTGTTGCTGTTGTGGCATTTGAATTCTCATTTATGGGAGGTTCTATGGCATCAGTTGTGGGTGCGCGTTTTGTTGCAGCTGTGAATAAGTGTTTAGAAAATGACATGCCTTTAGTCTGTTTTTCCTCTTCTGGCGGCGCAAGAATGCAAGAAGCTTTAATGTCTTTAATGCAAATGGCTAAAACAAGTGCTGCACTTGCTAAAATGAGTGAAAAAGGTTTACCTTATATTTCAGTTTTAACAGATCCAACAATGGGCGGTGTTTCAGCTTCTTTGGCTATGCTAGGTGATGTCAATATAGGAGAACCAAAAGCATTGATCGGTTTTGCTGGTCCGCGTGTAATTGAACAAACAGTACGTGAAACATTACCAGAAGGTTTTCAGCGTAGTGAGTTCCTTTTAGAGCACGGTGCAATCGATATGATAGTTGACCGTCGTGAAATGCGCGATACTATTGCTAGAATTGTAGCTAAATATATGAACTTACCTTCAACAGAACAAGAACATAGAGTTGCTTAGTTTTGTCGCT
The DNA here is from genome assembly GCF_002276045.1 of Pseudoalteromonas sp. NBT06-2. GTDB lineage: Bacteria > Pseudomonadota > Gammaproteobacteria > Enterobacterales > Alteromonadaceae > Pseudoalteromonas. The sequence goes on from NZ_NQMR01000098.1 coordinate 3,457, forward strand.
TTTGAGCTGCATTTTATATAAAATGCAGCTCAAGCCAAGATTAATTACAAAAGTGAAATTATGTCACACTGTATTTTAAGCCAATCATCAAGCCTTGATGATTGGCTTTGTTATTTAGAAAGTATTCACCCTGCCAATATAGAAATGGGTTTAACTCGTGTTGAAAAGGTTGCTCAGCAGCAAGGTTTATTAAATTTTTCTAGTAAAATAATATTAATAGCAGGTACCAATGGTAAGGGAACAACAGCGCGTTGCCTAGAGGCTATGCTTCTTGCTCAAGGATACTCTGTTGGTACATATGCTTCACCTCATATCTTTCATTACAATGAAAGAGTCAGGATCAATGGTGAGAAACTAGGTAATCAAGAACATGTGGATGCATTTCATTCTTTAGAGCAAAGTCGTGGTGCAATAACATTAACTTACTTTGAATATGCTACATTAGCAGGTTTAGAAATATTTAAACGTCACCAAGTAGATTATATTTTATTAGAAGTTGGTTTGGGCGGTCGATTAGATGCAACTAATATTGTTTCTCCAGTGGCATCTGTGATCACTACGATTGATTTAGACCATAAAGATTATCTTGGCGATACTAGAGAGTTAGTTGGTTTTGAGAAAGCAGGCATTTTCAGAAAAAATATGCCCGCTATAGTGGGGGATTTAAATATACCGCAATCAGTAACTGACTTTGGTGAAAAAATATCTGCAAATATGTTTTTATCTGGTACAGATTTTAAATATATCGATAATGGCTCTTCATTTGAGTGGATTTTTGAATCTGATAAGGTTGAATATCAGAAACCCGCAATTCCAGCACAAAATGTTGCCACTGCATTAACAACACTTAAAACTCTAAACTTGTTACCAAACCATAAAATAATATCTCAGGTAATAAATGAACTCAAAGTAGAAGGGCGATTTGAATGCTTGAGTCAATCACCATTAGTTTATGTTGATGTGGCACATAATCCTGAATCAGCACGTTATTTAGCTAAGCAACTGCAACCTTTTAAATCACAAGAGTATAAAATAAATGCGTTAGTTGGCATGCTCGAAGATAAAGATCAAAAAGCAGCATTATCAGAATTAGTAGAGGCTGTCGATAATTGGTCTATTACGACCTTATCATGCTTTAGAGGTGCAAACTGTGATATTTTAGCGAAGAAGTTAGCATGTTTAGGAATAAAGGATGCTCAAAAATTTGCGTCTGTTGACAATGCATTAGATAATCTTTTACCGCAGATGCAAGGAACAGAAAAAAAAGGCGAAAAACAACTTTTGATTGTTTTTGGTTCATTTTACACTGTAGCAGATGCAATGCTTTTTTTTAGCTAAGAGGAAATTTAGGTGAATTCAGGGTTTATAAATAGATTAGTCGGTACAATAATTGTTGTTATTGCTGCAGTGGTGTTTATTCCAAATATTTTAGATGGTGAAAAGGTTAAATTTAAAGAAGGCTTTAAAACGATACCAGATCGCCCTGAATTTAAAACAGTTGACTTGGATTTAGAGCAAGCTCAATCAGAGTTAGAATCTAAATTACCAGATACTTCAACTGAAATAGTCGATGAAGTAGCCTTAGATGCAAAAGCTGAGCAATCATTAGATGAGATCTTGGAGCAAACTAAAGCACCTAAAAGTAACATTGATGAGGTTAATGCTGTTTCAAAGACTGATGTTGTACAGGTCAATACTTATAAACCTGAGCCTAAAGTTGAAAAGCGAGCTCAAAGCTCAAATCTAACCGGTTTTGCTTATGTAATTCAATTAGGCAGCTTTTCTCATAAAGCAAATGTAGCAAGTTTATTAGCAAAATTAAAAAAATCAGGTTTTACAACTTTTACAAAACCAATATCTACCCCCTCGGGACAATTAACAAAAGTTTTTGTGGGACCTATGATTAAAAAATCTGATTTAGAGCTCAAATTACCTGAATTAAAAAGACTTACAGGCCTTAATGGTAAAGTTACTATATTTGATGTTACAAAATGATCTGGTATTTTGGGCGAGTGTCTTATAAAATGCGCCCGAAATTAACAAAGGCTAATTTATATGATTTGGGTTGATTATGCCATTTTAGGCATTATTACACTTTCTGCTATGATCAGTTTGATCAGAGGTTTTATAAAAGAAGCGATCTCCCTTGCTATTTGGGTTGCTGCCTTTTTTGTCTCTAGCTTTTTCTACGAGCATTTAGCTGCCTTTCTTACACCCATTTCTGAACCTTTATTAAAAAATGCCGCTGCTATCTCAATTTTATTTGTAACGACACTTTTCTTAGGCGGTTTATTTAACTTTATTTTGGGTAAACTAGTTGAACATACAGGCTTATCAGGCACTGATCGTATTATCGGTCTCGCATTTGGTGCACTTAGAGGTGTATTAGTTGTTAGTGCTATATTATTTTTTCTAGATGCTTTTACCAGCGCGCCAAAAACGTATTGGTGGGAGACTTCAACGTTAATCCCTGAATTTGGCTTTGTTATTGAATGGTTTTTTGCATACCTGGAAAATAACTCTAGCTTTTTAACTTTAGTAAACACTTAGTCTGCAAGGATAAATAACATGTGCGGTATTGTTGGTATAGTCGGGAATTCTCCTGTTAATCAAGCAATTTATGATGGCTTAACGGTGTTACAACATCGAGGTCAAGATGCGGCCGGAATAATCACCATTAACAACCATACTTTTAGTTTACGTAAAGATAATGGTTTAGTGAAAGATGTGTTCCATACTCGCCATATGAAGCGTTTACAAGGCGATATGGGCATAGGTCATGTTCGTTACCCAACTGCAGGATCATCTAGTTCAGCTGAAGCGCAACCATTTTATGTGAATTCACCTTTTGGTATTTCTTTAGCACATAATGGTAACTTAACGAATGCTGAAGCTTTAAAACAAGAGTTATTTTCAGTGGCGAGACGTCATGTCAATACAACGTCTGATTCTGAAGTTTTATTAAATGTTTTAGCACATGAAATTGCCTTAACAGAAAAATTAAGCTTAGAGCCTGAAGATATTTTTAAAGCGGTAACGGCTGTCAATAATAAAGCTGTAGGTGGTTATGCTGCTATTGCCATGATAATCGGTCAAGGCATGTTAGCATTTCGTGATCCAAACGGGATCCGTCCATTAGTGTTTGGTAAAAGAGAATTAGATACTGGCACTGAATATATGTTTGCCTCTGAAAGTGTTGCATTAGATAGCTGTGGTTTTGAATTTATTCGTGATGTTGCGCCTGGTGAAAGCATTTTCGTAAATAACGAAGGCCAATTGTTTTCACAACAATGTTCAGAGCATGCTGCTTATTCTCCGTGTATTTTTGAATTCGTTTATTTCGCACGTCCTGATTCAACTTTAGATAATATTTCTGTTTATGCTGCACGTGTAAATATGGGAACAAAGCTAGGTGAAAAAGTTGCTAAAGAGTGGGCTGATAAAGAAATAGATGTCATCATTCCTATTCCTGAAACATCATGTGATATAGCACTTGAAATGGCAGCTGTATTGAAAATTCCATATCGTCAAGGGTTTGTTAAAAACAGATATATCGGCAGAACATTTATCATGCCGGGACAAGAAATGCGTAAAAAATCAGTTCGTCAAAAACTTAATGCAATTGGCCGTGAATTTAAAGGTAAAAATGTATTATTAGTTGATGACTCAATTGTTCGTGGTACGACATCTGCACAAATTGTTCAAATGGCACGAGAGTCTGGTGCTAAAAATGTTTATTTTGCATCCGCAGCACCTGAAATTCGTTTCCCAAATGTTTATGGTATTGATATGCCATCAGTAACTGAATTAATTGCGCACGGTCGTGAAGTTGAAGATATTAACGAATGTATTGGTGCTGATGGTTTAATTTTCCAATCATTACCAGATTTAATTGAGGCGGTTTCAAAAGAAAATAAAGATATTAAGTCATTTGAAACTTCAGTATTTAATGGTCACTATGTAAGTGGTGATATAGATCAGGCATATTTAAATCATATCAATGATTTAAGAAATGACTCTGCAAAATCAGATAATGAGCAAGCAATGTCATCAGGTCTTGAATTACATAATCAAGATTCTGTAGATTAAACAATCTGCAGCACATCTTTACATATGATTAGAGTGTTTAGAATAATGAAAAAGGAGCTATTTAGCTCCTTTTTCATTATAAATGAGAAATTATTACTTACAAAGTAGTATCACGTAGTGGATTAAATAGAAATGCGAAGCAGATCTATTAAGCAAACATAGGCCCATAACCTGTTGTCCACATCATAGCGGTCAATGCTAAAATACATACTAGTAAAATCAAACCTGATGTAACCACTGAACTTGCATAAATAAAGCCTCGTTCTTCAGGAATATGCATTAATATTGGTACACCGGTGTATAGTAAATAAACAGAATAAGCTAAAGCAAAACAACCTACTATTACAATAAACCATAGCACAGGGTAAAATGCAGCAAAAGCAGTCATAAAAATAGGAGTTGCGGTATATGCAGCGAGTTCTAGAGTTTGTGTATAGGTTGGTTTTGCACCAAATGTTTTTGCCATCCAGTGAGCCAATAACCCTAAAGCACACACGCCACCAATTAATGCAAAATACATTGCAACAGCAATAAATATTGCGCTGGATTCAGTAAGATAGATGGGATCGCCCGTACCGATACTCCACCCTAAATGGACTGAAGAATAATAACCCATAATGGATGGGATCAAAGCAATCAATAAAATATGTGAAATACTGTATTTTAAACTTTCATGTCTTTTGTCAATAGTTTGCCATTCATCTTTTGGATGCGCATATATTCCCCATAGGTGATTTAATATCATAATTTATACTTCCTTCTTATTTTAAGTTGTTTTTATTAGTCTTCCCTTTAAGGTATTGTTGAATGTTAATATTTTGTCAAGTTTACAAGATTCTTTTCCATTGTTGTAATACATAAAGTTTTATTTAGAAGTTTTACAAGTGATAGAGATCAAGATGTCCGAGTTTGATTATGATAAAATGTGCATTTAAATTTTAGTTTTTTTATATGAGACTTTCATGACGAACGAACAGTTATTAGCACCAATAAAATCATTTTTACAATGCGACACGCCTGATGAATGGATCATAGAAGCTAAAAAATCAGAAAACTTAAAAATATTATTATTAGATCACCTTCTTTGTGAGCTTAAAGCAGGGCAAACGGCAATGTGGTTAATTCGTAAATATGCAGTAGATAAAGAAAGTGGTAAAGCTTTGCTTGAATGGTTTCAGCCATATGAAAAGTTTGTATATAAAAAAGAAGGTACTTTAGAGAGTTTAGCTGAGCACTATAAGTTATCTAAGGCAATTGTACCTAAGAGCAATTCAGTATTTGGCCAGGACTTAATTGATAAAATGGTTTTATTAATTAAAGAAGAGTTACATCACTTTTATCAAGTATTAGAAATAATGACTGATAGAGGTATTGCTTATGAAAATATTACTGCAGGGCGATATGCCAAGGGAATGATGACACAAATACGCACCCATGAGCCTGCAATTTTGATTGATAAATTAATTTGTGGCGCATACATAGAAGCACGCTCTTGTGAGCGTTTCGCAAAAATTGCACCGCATCTAGATGATGAGTTAAATAAATTCTATGTTTCTTTATTGCGTTCTGAAGCCCGTCATTATCAAGATTATTTAAATCTAGCACAGCAAGTCGCGGGTAAAGACGTTGATATCAGTGATAGAGTGAAGTTTTTTGGTGAAGTTGAAGCACAACTTATACAATCAGAAGATGATGATTTTAAATTTCACTCTGGTTTACCTGATTTTTAATTTTTTCTTTACTCTAAATCGGTAAATATTAGTTCTTGAGTCTCTTTTGTAACAACTAAATATGAACCTTGTGTATACCAGTCACCCAAAACAATACGCTTTGCTGGTGTACCATCAATATTGTGGAAATGTACTTTTGGTCTGTGGGTATGGCCATGTATCATTAAAGTTGTTTGATATTTTTTGAAGGTATCAATAACGGCTTCATTTGTTACATCTAGTATCTCAGGAGCTTTATCCATTTGAGAAGCTTTACTACGTTCTCTTGCTTTTTTAGCAACACTTTTACGATAAAACAACGGCATCGTTAACATGAGTTTGGGCCACCACCAACTACGACTCTTTTGTCTGAATTTTTGATATTCAAGATCTTGAGTACACATTTCATCACCATGGAGAATTAACGTTTTTGTGCCATATAAATCGATAATAGTTCTTTCGTCTAGTAATTGTAGGCCTGATAATTCAGCATATTTATTGCCGACTAAAAAATCTCTATTACCATGAATAAAGTAAACGGGAATACCTGAATCATTTATTGCTTTTAAATTTTCAGCTATTTTGAGTGTCAAAGCTGTTTGATAATCATCACCTATCCATATTTCAAAAAAATCGCCAAGAATATATAGGGCATCAAGTTCATCATTAACTTGATTATTTAAAAAATTAAAAAACGCTTTGCTGATATCAGGTCGAGACTCTGTTAAATGTAGGTCGGAAATAAATAAGGTTTTATTCATAAATAAATTTGCTTCGCATATTTATTAGGGCGACTTCGTGAAGAAAAGAATAAGGCCACTTCGTGAAGAAAAGAATAGGGCTAAAATAGATTAGCCCAGGTAAAATTACACTTCAACTGTTACTTTTGTAATAATAACATCTTCAAGAGGTACGTCTTGATGAAAGCCTTCGCTTCCAGTTGCAACATTTTTGATAGTTTCAATTATATCTAGTCCTTCAACAACTTCAGCAAATACACAATATCCCCAACCTTGAGAAGTTTCGCTTGTGAAATCGAGAAAGTTGTTATCGTTTACATTGATGAAAAATTGTGCTGTAGCTGAATGTGGATCAGGCGTACGAGCCATTGCAAGTGTACCTTTCTTATTAGAAAGGCCATTTGTTGCTTCATTTTGAATTGGATCTTGAACAGTTTTTTGTTCCATACCAGGTAAAAAGCCACCACCTTGAACCATGAAACCATCTATTACACGGTGAAATATAGTACCATCATAAAAACCTGAATTAGCGTACTTTAAAAAGTTTTCTACTGTTTGTGGTGCTTTTTCAGCGTTTAATGCGATTTTTATGTCACCGAAGTTGGTATGTAAAGTAACCATGAGATTTCCTAACTTAAATAGAGAATTTATTTTATGTGTATTCTATCTAAATTCGTTATGAACCACAAAGTGATATAATCAGGTGCAGTTGTATTTTAGTTATTTTTTGATAAATATATTCACGTTATAAAAGGGTATAGAGCATGTAACCTGCAAGTGATAAGATAGCTTATAAGTAGGCAAAAATTCCCAAAAGTGAAGGATTTTCAGTAAATGGTACAAATATACAACACACTAACAAGACAAAAAGAAGCGTTTAAACCCAGAGTCGATGGCAAAATTGATATGTATGTGTGTGGTATCACCATTTATGATTATTGTCATATAGGTCATGCAAGAACATTTGTTAGTTTTGATGTTATTGTGAGATATTTCAGGTATATCGGTTTTGATTTAAAATTTGTACGTAATATTACAGATGTAGATGACAAGATCATTAATCGCGCAAATGACAATGGTGAAAAAATAGATGACTTGACTAAACGCATGACTAAAGCTATGCATCAAGATTTTGATAATTTAGGGATGTTACGTCCGGATGTAGAGCCAACAGTAACAGAGCATATACCTGAAATAATTGAAATGGTTGAACGTCTTATTAATAAAGGTCATGCGTACGTTACAGCAAAAGGAGATGTGTTATTTAATGTTTCTAGTTTTGAAAACTACGGTCAATTATCTCAACAAGACTTAGATATGCTACAAGCAGGTTCTCGTGTTGAAGTTGATGAAAATAAAAATTCACAGCTTGATTTTGTATTATGGAAAAAAGCGAAAGTTGGTGAACCTTTTTGGGAGTCTCCATGGGGAGCAGGGCGTCCAGGCTGGCATATAGAATGTTCAGCTATGAGCAGTAAACATTTAGGTGAGCATTTTGATATTCATGGTGGTGGTTCAGATTTACAATTCCCGCATCATGAAAATGAAATAGCACAATCATGTTGTGCCAATAATGGTCAATACGCTAATTCTTGGATTCATACTGGCATGGTTCAAGTAAATAAAGAAAAAATGTCTAAATCATTAGGTAACTTTTTCACTGTAAGAGACGTCTTAAAAAAATATGATGCAGAATCTGTGCGCTATTTTTTAATTTCAGGTCATTACAGAAGTCAACTTAATTATTCTCAGGATAATTTAGATCAAGCTCGTTCATCATTAGAGCGTATTTATACCGCGCTTAGAGGTGTCATACCTGTTGCGGTTGAATTAAATGATAACGATTATGTGATAAAGTTCAAAAAAGCAATGGATGATGATTTTAATACACCTGAAGCATTATCAGTAGTTTTTGAATTAGCAAAAGAGCTTAACCGTATTAAAGAATCAGATGAAAATAAAGCATCTGAGCTGAGTTATATATTACGTAGTTTAGGAGAAGTATTAGGTATAGCGCAACAAGTGCCTACAGATTTCTTACAAGGTGAGCAAGAAGATGACGAAGTTGCGATTATTGAAGCTTTAATAAAACAACGCAATCAAGCAAGAGTTGATAAAGATTGGCTAATGGCCGATGATGCCAGAGATAAATTAAATGAAATGAAAATTGTTTTAGAAGATAGTGCAGTTGGTACTACGTGGAGAAAGGCTTAATAAAGTAACAATTTAAACTTGTAATAATAAAACCGCAAATATTGCGGTTTTATTTATTTCATTTCGCTCCTCGAAGGGAAATCGCTTAGTGGCGATTAAGAAAACAGCTTAGCAAATTTCTTAGCTGTGATATTTTTCACATGCTTCTAAGGTATTTTCGATTAAGCTTGCAACTGTCATTGGGCCTACGCCACCTGGTACTGGCGTGATAAAACTGGCATTGTTTTGTGCAATATTATATTCCACATCACCTACTAATTTACCTGAATCTAAACGGTTAATACCTACATCTATCACAATAGCGCCTTCTTTAATCCAATCACCAGGTATAAATGCAGGTTTACCAACGGCAACAACAACAAGATCAGCACGACGAACATGCTCTTCCAAGTCTTTTGTAAATTTGTGACAGACAGTTGTGGTACAACCAGCTAATAAAAGCTCTAAAGACATTGGGCGGCCTACGATATTAGATGCGCCAACGACAACAGCATGCATACCTCTATATTTAACACCAGTCGAATCTAATAAAGTAATGATACCTTTAGGTGTACAAGGGCGAAGAGCAGGCATACGTTGCGCTAATCGACCTATATTATAAGGGTGAAAACCATCTACATCTTTATGTGGTGTTATACGCTCTAGTACTTTTTCTGAATTTAATCCTTCAGGTAAAGGTAGTTGAACTAAAATACCATCTACTTCAGGGTCATTATTTAATGAGTCAACTAGATCTAAGATTTGCTGTTCAGTTGAATCTGCTGGTAGGTCATAAGATTTTGATACGAATCCCACTTCTTCACAAGCTTTACGCTTTGAACCTACATATACTTGACTGGCAGGATCTAAACCTACAAGTACAACAGCTAAGCCTGGAGTTCGTAAACCATTTTCTACACGCTGTTTTACTTTTGAGGCAACTGCATTTCTAACTTGTTTAGCAATTGCTTTACCATCTATGATGTTTGCCGTCATGGGTGACCTTTAAATTTGGGGTTATAGGACTTTTAATACATGTTATTTTCTCATGAAACGCGTGATGCGCCAAGTAAGTCTACTGTAGATAATAAAGATAATGATATTTACAACTCCAAATTTGGTAAAGATTAATCAAAAAAACGTAAAAAACAGTCAGTATGATTTAATTTTAGGCACTTAGAGTAATTTATTAAAAAAAGATTTGACCTCCATACATCAAATCTCTATTATGCACCCCGTTGCCAACGAGGACTTACTCAAAGGTAACTGGATATTCGGCGATTAGCGCAGTTTGGTAGCGCACTTGGTTTGGGTCCAAGGGGTCGCAGGTTCAAATCCTGCATCGCCGACCACTTTATTTATGGTTAAATAAAACGCGCCCTTAGCTCAGCTGGATAGAGCAACGCCCTTCTAAGGCGTGGGTCGAAGGTTCGAATCCTTCAGGGCGCACCATCTATTGTGATATTCAAAGATTTAAGTTATGGCGGTTGTAGCTCAGTTGGTAGAGCCCTGGATTGTGATTCCGGTGGTCGCGGGTTCGAGCCCCGTCAATCGCCCCAATTTAAATCATAAATCTAGAAATTCGGCGATTAGCGCAGTTTGGT
>NZ_NQMR01000099.1 GCF_002276045.1 Pseudoalteromonas sp. NBT06-2
CTTTATTTATGGTTAAATAAAACGCGCCCTTAGCTCAGCTGGATAGAGCAACGCCCTTCTAAGGCGTGGGTCGAAGGTTCGAATCCTTCAGGGCGCACCATCTATTGTGATATTCAAAGATTTAAGTTATGGCGGTTGTAGCTCAGTTGGTAGAGCCCTGGATTGTGATTCCGGTGGTCGCGGGTTCGAGCCCCGTCAATCGCCCCAATTTAAATCATAAATCTAGAAATTCGGCGATTAGCGCAGTTTGGTAGCGCACTTGGTTTGGGTCCAAGGGGTCGCAGGTTCAAATCCTGCATCGCCGACCATTTATATATCCAATAAAATAAACTCAAAAATTATATGTATTCGGCGATTAGCGCAGTTTGGTAGCGCACTTGGTTTGGGTCCAAGGGGTCGCAGGTTCAAATCCTGCATCGCCGACCATTTATATATCCAATAAAATAAACTCAAAAATTATATGTATTCGGCGATTAGCGCAGTTTGGTAGCGCACTTGGTTTGGGTCCAAGGGGTCGCAGGTTCAAATCCTGCATCGCCGACCATTTATATATCCAATAAAATAAACTCAAAAATTATATGTATTCGGCGATTAGCGCAGTTTGGTAGCGCACTTGGTTTGGGTCCAAGGGGTCGCAGGTTCAAATCCTGCATCGCCGACCATTTATATAGCACATCATGTAAATTCTTCATTATTAACTAAGCTAACCTGTTTATTTTTAAAAGTATATTTAGTAATCTTATCTAACTAAATAAACCTGTTCCAGCGCTATAGTAATCAATTCTGACATGACAATATTTTAATTTATCATTGTTAATTAAAAAATCATATTGGTTACTCGACTATCTGAATATTTACGCTATAATGCCGCGACTAATATTAAATAAAAAACGTCTACGGACGATCAAGCAGTAATTTTATTGTTTGAAAGGAAGGCGTATTGAACGCCAAAATATATAGATTGAGGTAAATCATGCAAGTTTCTGTTGAGACGACTCAAGGCTTAGAGCGCCGTTTAACTATCACTGTTCCAGCTGTGAACATCGATACTGAAGTAAAAAAACGCTTACAACAATTATCAAAAACTCAACGTATTGATGGTTTCCGCGCAGGTAAAGTTCCAGTTTCTGTAATTAAAAAACGTTACGGCGCAGCTGTACATCAAGAAGTTGCTGGTGAACTTATGCAACGTCATTATATCGATGCTGTTGTGGCAGAAAAGTTAAACCCTGCAGGCGCACCTACTTTTGCTCCTAAAGCGTTAGAAGCAGGTAAAGATTTAGAATTCGCGGCAACTTTAGAAGTCTACCCTGAAGTTGAATTAAAAGATTTAGACACTATCAAAGTTGAAAAGCCAGCTGTTACAGTAACAGATGCTGATCTTGACAACATGTTAGAAACTTTGCGTAAGCAACACGCTAACTGGACTGTTTCTGAAGATGCGGCTTCTGAAAGCGCACGTGTTACTATCGATTTTATCGGTAAAGTAGATGGTGAAGAGTTTGAAGGAGGAAAATCTGAAGATTTCCCTCTAGAACTTGGTCAAGGTCGTATGATCCCAGGTTTTGAAGATAACATTATTGGTAAAAAAGCGGGTCAAGATTTAGTTGCTTCAGTTACTTTCCCTGAAGAGTACCATGCTGAAAACCTTAAAGGCAAAGACGCTGAATTTGCAATCACAGTTAAAAAAGTTGAAATTCAAGAATTACCAGAGCTTAACGACGAATTTGCTGTTGTATTCGGTGTAGCTGAAGGTGGCGTAGACGCACTTAAAGTTGAAGTTAAAAAGAACATGACACGTGAACTTGATCAAGCTGTTAAAGCAAAAGTTAAAGAGCAAGTAATTGATGGTCTTTTATCAACTAATGATGTTGATGTACCAAGTGCATTAGTGTCTCAAGAAGTTGATACTTTACGTCAACAAGCTGCACAACGTTTTGGTGGCGAAGCTAAGAATATGCCAGAGCTTCCAGCTGAGTTATTTAAAGAGCAAGCTGAAAAACGTGTTAAAACAGGCCTATTATTAGGTGAAGTGATCAAATCAAATGAAATCAAAGTTGACGATTCTAAAGTTGAAGAACTTATCGCAACGATGGCTTCAGCATATGAAGATCCAACTGAAGTTGTTGAGTACTACAAATCTAATGAGCAAATGATGCAGCAAATGCGCAACGTTGCTATGGAAGAGCAAGCTGTAGAAACTCTTTTAGCACAAGCGACTATTTCAGATGTTGAAACTGCTTTTGATGATATTATGAACCCACAAGCGGCTCAATAATACACCTCTAGTATAAAGTCATTGACTTAAATCTCTGCTAAAGTTTAAATGGCTCGTGTATCTGTGTTATTTCATTTGATACTCGGGCCTTTTTACATTTTAGCCTATAATTTTTCTCTTAATAAAAAGCGAATAAGGAAAAAGATTTAAATGTTTAATAATATTACACCTCCTTCAGACGCATTAGTTCCTATGGTTGTTGAACAAACACCAAAAGGCGAGCGCTCCTATGATATTTATTCTCGATTACTAAAAGAGCGAGTTATATTTCTGACAGGTCAAGTCGAAGATAATATGGCTGACTTAATTGTTGCCCAGTTATTATTTTTAGAATCAGAAAATCCAGAAAAAGATATTTTCATCTACATTAACTCGCCTGGTGGTTCAGTGACAGCTGGTATGGCAATATACGATACCATGAACTTTATTAAACCAGATATAAGTACTTTATGTGTTGGTCAAGCGGCAAGTATGGGTTCTTTCTTACTTTCTGGTGGCGCTAAAGGCAAGCGTTTTTGTTTACCTAATGCACGAGTGATGATTCATCAGCCATTAGGTGGTTTCCAAGGTCAGGCATCTGATTTTGAGATCCATGCAAAAGAAATTATATCGATCAAAGATAAGTTAAACCGTTTATTGTCAGAACATACTGGTCAACCAATAGAAGTTATTGCAAACGATACAGATCGTGATAACTTTATGAGCGCTGAACAAGCTGTGGAATATGGTATAGTTGATGCTGTGCTTACTCAGCGCGATTAGTACTAAATAAACGAATAATTAAATAAGTGTGCGTATCTAAGTTTTTTTGACTAAAATTTTAGTATGAAAAGGTGAGAGATGCGCTAGGAAAGAGGTAGCTTAATGTCCGACAATACTGACGGCGATAAGAACAGTAAACTTTTATACTGCTCCTTCTGCGGCAAAAGCCAACATGAAGTACGCAAATTAATAGCAGGTCCGTCTGTTTATGTTTGTGATGAGTGTGTAGAGCTCTGTAATGATATTATTAGGGAAGAAATACAGGATATTGCGCCAAAGCATATCGCAACTGAAAAGCTGCCTGTGCCAAAAGAAATACGCGCACACCTTGATGATTATGTTATAGGGCAAGAACATGCCAAAAAAGTATTGTCTGTTGCTGTTTATAATCATTATAAACGTTTGAAAAATCAATCTGCATCAACTTCAACTATAGAATTAGGTAAAAGTAACATTTTACTTATTGGACCTACGGGTAGCGGTAAAACACTTTTAGCTGAAACATTGGCTAAATTATTAGACGTACCATTTACAATGGCTGATGCAACAACATTAACTGAAGCGGGTTATGTTGGTGAAGATGTTGAAAATATCATTCAAAAATTGCTTCAAAAATGTGATTATGATGTAGATAAAGCACAACGGGGTATTGTTTACGTAGATGAAATAGATAAGATATCACGTAAATCAGATAATCCATCAATCACTCGAGATGTATCTGGTGAAGGTGTTCAGCAAGCTTTACTTAAGTTAATTGAAGGTACTGTTGCCTCAGTGCCACCGCAAGGTGGTAGAAAACACCCTCAACAAGAATTTTTACAAGTTGATACTTCTAAGATTCTATTTATTTGTGGCGGTGCATTTGCAGGCCTAGATAAAGTTGTTGAAGCAAGAGGTCATAAAAATACCGGAATCGGCTTTGGTGTTGATGTGAAATCATCTGAGGCAACACAATCTTTAAGTGATAACCTTAAGAATGTTCAACCTGAAGATTTAATCAAATTTGGTTTAATTCCAGAATTTATAGGTCGCTTACCTGTGGTTGCTACTCTAGGTGAATTAGATCAAGATGCCTTGATTCAAATATTAAATGAGCCTAAAAATGCATTAACAAAGCAATATGGCGCCTTGTTTAAAATGGAAGATGTAGAACTTGAATTCCGTGAAGATGCATTAATTGCTATCGCTGAAAAAGCGATGGAAAGAAAAACTGGTGCACGTGGTTTACGTTCTATTGTCGAAGCGGTATTACTTGATATTATGTATGAATTGCCTTCAATGGAAAATGTTAGCAAGGTCGTCATAGATGAAACAGTGATCAAAGGTGAATCTGATCCAATACTTATTTATGAAAATCCACCTACAGACAAAGCTGTATCAGAATAGCTTAATTTTTAGCAAGTTTAGTATGTAAATTAAACAAAAAGGAACCATTCGGTTCCTTTTTTCATAAAATGATTGATCTTTAGTTTAGTTATCCCCATATTCAATTCATGCCTTTATTTTTTAAATACCAATTCAAATAAATTATACGTAAAAACACGAAATTTTTTTGTATTGATATCAGCCTCAAGAGAATAATAATGACGCTTGAACGAACTGATTGTGTTGAGATTCCAGTACTAGCCCTAAGAGATGTGGTTGTTTATCCACATATGGTAATACCTTTATTTGTTGGACGTGAAAAGTCTATCAAATGCTTAGAAGCAGCAATGGAAAATGACAAACAAATATTTTTAGTCGCACAAAAAGATGCAAGTATTGATGAACCTGAAGTAGAAGATTTATATCAGGTCGGTACTATTGCAACTATCTTACAACTGTTAAAACTGCCAGACGGTACGGTTAAAGTTTTAGTAGAAGGCACTCAGCGTGCTCAAATCACAAAGTTTACCCAGACAGATGAATTTTTTATTGCCGAATCTCAATATATTGTATCAGGAGATATTGACGAACAAGAACATGATGTATTTTTACGTAGTTCGGTTAGTCAGTTTGAAGGCTATGTAAAGTTAAATAAAAAAATTCCACCCGAGGTACTTACTTCAGTTTCTGGAATAGATGAGCCTGCGCGTTTAGCTGATACTATGGCAGCGCATATGCCATTAAAAGTAGCTGAAAAACAAAAAGTACTTGAAATAGCCAGTGTTACTGAGCGTTTAGAGTTTTTAATGGCGCAGATGGAAGGTGAAATAGACTTACTTCAAGTAGAGAAAAAAATTCGTTCTCGTGTTAAAAAACAAATGGAAAAAAGTCAGCGCGAATATTATTTGAATGAGCAGATGAAAGCCATTCAAAAAGAATTGGGTGAATTAGATGATGCACCAGATGAGTTTGAAGCTTTAGCTAAAAAAATTGAAGAAGTTGGCATGCCTCAAGAGGCAACAGATAAGACTAAAACAGAGTTAAATAAGCTTAAAATGATGTCTCCCATGTCTGCTGAAGCAACTGTAGTACGTTCATATATTGATTGGATGATCGGTGTACCTTGGAAAAAGCGTTCCAAAGTTAAGAAAGATTTAGCTAAGGCGCAAGAAGTTCTTGATTCTGATCACCATGGTCTAGAAAAAGTAAAAGAGCGGATTATGGAGTATCTTGCGGTTCAGCAACGTACTAATAAACTAAAAGGACCAATTCTGTGTTTAGTGGGTCCTCCAGGTGTTGGTAAAACATCTCTTGGTCAATCAATTGCAAGATCGACTGGTCGCCAATACGTACGTATGGCACTAGGTGGTGTAAGAGATGAAGCCGAAATACGGGGTCATAGACGAACTTACATTGGCTCTATGCCAGGTAAAATTATTCAAAAAATGTCTAAAGTAGGTGTTAAAAACCCTCTGTTTTTATTAGATGAAATAGATAAAATGTCCTCTGATATGCGTGGTGACCCTTCTTCAGCATTACTTGAAGTATTAGATCCAGAACAGAATACGAGTTTCAACGATCATTACTTAGAAGTTGATTATGATTTATCAGACGTGATGTTTGTTGCCACATCAAATAGTTTCAATATACCAGGACCATTATTGGACCGAATGGAAGTGATCCGTTTATCAGGCTATACAGAAGACGAAAAATTAAATATTGCGACGAAGCACTTATTGGTTAAACAAATCAAGCGTAATGGCTTAAAGCAAAATGAAATTGAAATTGAAGATAGTGCGATTATAGGCATTATTCGATATTATACACGTGAAGCAGGAGTACGTAATCTTGAGCGTGAAATTTCGAAATTATGCCGTAAAGCAGTAAAGGAAATTTTGCTTAATAAAGAAACTAAAAAAGTAGTAATTAATCAAGATAATCTTGAGAACTACTTAGGTGTCCAACGTCATGATTATGGTAAAGCTGAAGGCGATGATCGTATTGGTCAAGTAACTGGTTTAGCTTGGACTGAAGTTGGTGGTGATTTACTGACAATAGAATGCGCCGCTGTACCAGGAAAAGGCAAATTGACACATACAGGTTCGCTTGGTGATGTTATGCAAGAGTCTATTCAAGCTGCCATGACAGTTGTTCGCAGCCGCAGTGAAAAATTACGAATTAATGAAGATTTTTATATTAAAAGAGATATCCATGTTCATGTACCTGAAGGCGCGACACCTAAAGATGGTCCAAGCGCCGGTGCAGCTATGGTATGTGCCTTGGTTTCTAGTTTAACGGGCAACCCCGTTCGTTCAGATGTTGCAATGACAGGTGAAATTACTTTACGTGGTGAAGTACTTCCTATTGGTGGCTTGAAAGAGAAATTACTAGCGGCACATCGTGGCGGTATTAAAACTGTTATTATTCCAAATGATAATGCCAGAGATCTTAAAGAGATCCCTGAAAATGTTTTAGAAGGCTTATCAATTCACCCTGTAAAGTGGATCGATGAGGTATTAGAGCTGACTTTATTACATCCAATTGATAGTTTTTCAGTCGCTTCTAAGTAGATAATTAATCAAATTGTTAAAAAAACTGCAAAAAGTGCTGTAAAGGGCTTTTCAAATTAAAAAGTTATGCTAAGTTAGGCTCTGGTTTTTAAGTGCAGCCCTTGTTCAGTATGGATTTAGGCTAACTTACATCAAATTTAACTATGAAAACAATTATATTGTTTTCGATGATAATAAAAATATAAGGGGATGTTGTTGTGAATAAATCTCAACTAATAGATCAAATGGCTTCAAGTGCTGATATTTCTAAAGCTGCAGCAGGGCGAGCACTAGATTCTTTTATCAACTCAGTTTCAGACGCACTTAAGGAAGGTGATTCTGTAGCATTAGTTGGTTTTGGTACATTTTCTGTTCGTGAACGTGCTGCGCGTACTGGTCGTAACCCACAAACTGGCGCTGCAATTGAAATTGCAGCTGCAACGATTCCAGCTTTTAAAGCAGGTAAATCACTTAAAGATGCCGTTAACACTTAATTCAACATTTAGTTGATTCAGAAAGTTAGGAATGTTTATTCCGTTAATAGCTTCAAGTAAAAAGGCGCATCTGATAAGATGCGCTTTTTTTACATTCGAATTTTCAAGTTGAATTACCAATCAGTTTCCAAGTCTTTTTTAGACTGATGCTGATTTGTAATTTTACTTGGTACATAAAGAGATAAAATAATGTTAGAAAGAATTAGAGAAGGATCGCAAGGTGTAACAGCTAAGATAGTCCTTGGATTAGTTATATTATCATTTGCCTTAGCAGGCATCGGTAGTTATTTAGGTCAGCCAAATGACCAGCCTGTTGCAGTTGTAAATGGACAGAAAATTAGTCAAACAGCATTTTCTCGTGCTTATGAAAATGAACGCAGCCGTTTAGAACAACAGTTTGGAGAGTACTTTACACAAATATCATCAGATCCAACATACATGACTCGTGTACGTGATAATGTAGTTGAACGTTTAGTACAACAAGAATTACAAACACAGTTAGCAAGTAAATTAGGTTTACGTGTAAGTGATAAAGCATTAAAAGATGAAATTCGTGGTTTACCTTATTTTCAAATTGGCGGTCAGTTTAGTAATGATCGCTATATTCAAGTTATAAGACAAATGAATTACCAACCAGATTCATTTCGTGATTATTTAAGAACAGAAATGACACGTAGCCAGCTTGTTTCTGCTATTGCAGGTTCTGATTTTGCGTTAAACGGTGAAGTTAGCTTAGCAACACAATTAGAAGCACAAGTGCGCGACCTCGATTACTTAGTGATTTCAGCTGATAAAGTAAAAGCGGGTATTGAAGTGACTGAAACTGAAATTTCAGACTATTATACGCTTAACCAATTACAGTTTATGTCTCAAGAGCAAGTTTCAGTCGAATATGTAGAGTTATCTTCAGATTCTGTCGCATTAGATAAAACAATTTCAGATGAAGAGATTGAACTCGCTTACGAAGAAAATAAAGCTCAGTATGTTGAACCTGAAAAACGCCGTGTTGCGCATATTTTAATTGATAATACTGAAGATGATGATGCTGCAAAACTTAAAGCTGAGGCTGTATTAGCTAAACTGCAAGCTGGTGAAGATTTTGCTACATTAGCACAAACAGATTCTGATGATATCGTTAGTGGTGAGTTGGGTGGTGATTTAGATTGGATTGACCGTGACATGATGGACCCTGCGTTTGAAGATGCTGCATTTTCGTTAAAAGCAAAAGGGGATGTGACTGAAATTGTAAAATCAGAGTTTGGTTATCATATTATAAAATTAACTGATTTATTAGCTCAGCAAGTTAAAACATTAGATCAAGTGAAAGACGAGCTAAAAGCGGCTTTAGAAAAAGATGCTAAAACAGAATTATTTTATGGTAAGCAAACAGAACTTGCAGAACTTGCATTTGAAGTAGCTGATTCACTTGAAGATGCAGCAGGTGCGATTAATCAAGAGGTAATGTCTACTGCTTTATTTAATCGTTTTAACGCACCTGCGGCTGTAAATAACCCAATTGTTATTAAAGCAATTTTCTCTACTGAATTAATTGAAGACCGTGTTAATTCGGAAGTAATAGAATTAGGCGATGAACATGTAATCGTTGTTCGTGTAAAAGAACATAAAGCAGCTGCTACAAAATCTATAACAGAAGTTTCTGAACAAATTAAATCCACTTTAGTTAATCAAAAAGCAGCTGAGTTAACAAAAGAAAAATCTGATACCTTGTATGTGAAAATACAAGCTGGTGCATCTTTAGCTGATATTGCAACTGAAGCAGAATCTGAAGTTAAACAGGTAATTGGATTAACACGTAATGACCGTTCAGTTTCTCCACAAATTGCGCAATCAGTATTTAAACTTGCTCATCCCAAGAATGAAGCGGTAACAGATTTAGTGTCATTAAATAACGGTGATGTTGCAATTGTAGCATTAACTAAGGTGACTGCTGCTGAACCGATAACAGTAGAGGCACAAGTTAAACAAAACTTTGCTACACAGCAAATTAATAAAAACTACTTAGTTTTTGTTAATTCATTAAAAGCTGATGCGGAAATTGAGGCTGCAAACTTAACAGTTGCAGAGCAAAACTAATATTTATCTTTGCATCTAAACATAAAAAGGCGCATATTATGCGCCTTTTTATGTTTGCCCAGCAAAACTGGTAAACCCGACCACTACTGAAATGGTTAAAGTACAAACCATCATTTAAGTTCATCAAGATTAAGTCGTGTCGAAGAGCGAATAGCCCTTTATCGAGTTTTTCGATACTGAAAAAATAGTTTGAAGTACTTGGTTTATATTCAATAGAAGAAGTAAATACAGGGTTGCTTGCTATGTTAGTTTTTAGAAAGTAAGTTGATGAGATGTATAGAATACATGCATAGAAAATCTATTAGCAGTTTAATAATCTCTGTGTAATTTTAGATTTATGCTGTTTGAAAAGGGTTTGTGTTTTACCTGATTCAATGATTCTACCTTGATCTAGTACTAATGTTTGATCGCTCATATGTTTAACTAAACTTAAATGATGCGTGATAAGTACGTAACTTAATCCTGTTTCTTGCTGAAGCTTTAATAATAAATTAACTGTTTGTGCTCTTACAGAAGGGTCTAACGAAGACAGAGCTTCATCTAACACTAATACCTTAGGTTCTAAAATCAAAGCGCGAGCAAGCGCTACACGTTGTAATTGACCACCTGAAAACATATGAGGATAATAATGTTGATGTTCAGCTAATAGGCCAACTTTTAATAAGATTTTGTTTATCGTGTCTTTGCATCGCAAATCATTTAAGTCTGTATTCATTAACAATATTTCTTTTAATGTTTTACCAATTGTAATGCCTGGGTTAAGAGATTTAGACGCATCTTGAAATATTAATCGAATGTCACGACAGCTGGTTTTACGTTTACCATCATCTTCAATTATCTTACCTTCGAGTAAAATTTGACCATTTTGGCTTGTTTCTGCACCTGCGAGTATTTTTGCTAATGTACTTTTCCCTGAACCTGTCTCGCCTATGATAGCGATAGTTTCACCTTTTGAAAGACAAAATGAAATATTATCTAATACTTGAAATTTTTTTCTTAAAAAATATTTATCTCTGACTTTAAAAGCTTTTGATAATGCTTGTACCTTTAGGATTGGCTGCATTTTGAATTCCTTTTATTTGCCTGTAGTGTAATTAAAGGAAAATGGCATGCAAAGCTATGCTCTTGCTGTGTACTGAGTTTTGGCGTTTTTACACAATCTCTTTGTGCTTGTGGGCAGCGGGGACCTAATCTACAGCCTATTGGTAAGTGCTGTAATGTAGGGATTGTACCTTTTAAGGCATAGATTTCATCTTTATGGCTTAAACCTTTATTATAATCTGGCAGGCTTTTTAGTAGCGCATTGGTGTAAGGGTGGTAAGGTGTTTTATATAATATTTTTGTTGGTCCAGCTTCAACCATTTGCCCGCAATAGAGTACATGAAGTCCATGGGTCCAACTAGACAGCTCTTCAAGTTCATGATTTATCATTAATATAGACATGTTTTTTAATAAATTTAAACTTTTTAATAATCTGAAAACCTGTGCGCGAGTTGTGCTTTCAAGTGCCGTTGTTGGTTCATCTGCGATAAGCAATTTAGGTGAACGGGCAATTGCCATCGCTATCATTACTTTTTGGCAAATGCCATCGGATAGTTCATGGGGGTAACTACTTAATATTTTTGTGTGATCTCTAATACCCACTTTATGTAACAGTGCGATTGCTCTTTCTTTTCTTTGTCTATTTTTTTGCCAAAAATAACCTCTTAATCCTTTATCAGGAATGCTCTCTGCTATTTGATTTGCTATTTTTGCAGTGGGATCTAGGCAGCTACTAGGGTCTTGATAGATCATGGCAATTTCTTGACCTATAAGCTTACGTCGTTTTTCAGGAGATAAACGCATTAAATCTATACCTTGCCAGTGCATTCTGTCTGCTGTGATACGCCATCGAGAGTTCAATACGCCTACTATCGCCTTTGCAATTAAGCTTTTTCCTGAACCAGATTCACCCACTAGGGCGTGCACTTCACCTTCTTTTAAGCTCAGGCTAATTTTATCAACTGCACGAATAATACCTTCAGATGTTTCTAATTCGATAGTTAGGTTGCGTATATCTAGCAATTGCATTCGATTGCACTCCTATAAAATAAGGCATTATTTTCTTGCATTGATTGCAAATTTATTGGGCAGTTTAAGTTAAATAACCCCATTAAATAGCTTTTCTTTTTTTCAAAGCACTTCGCAAACCATCACCTACTAGATTTGTAGAAAGCACAGCAAAGAATAATAATATTCCTGGTAATGCAACTGTCCAAGGGGCTAAATAAATGAAAGCTAAATTTTCAGATAAAATAGCGCCCCACTCAGCTGTAGGTGGTTGCGCACCTAGTTTTAAAAATCCTAAAGCGGATATATCTAAAATAGCTGTTGATAGAGACATGGTAAATATGACCACTATATGTTCATAAATATTGGGAAAGATCCCTCTGCTTAAAATATGCCAGCTATTAGCACCATCTAACCATTGTGCAACAATATAATCTTTTGACAATTCTTGTACAACAAGGTTTCTTACTGAATGAATGTATTGAGGTAGTAAAGCTAAAATGATTGCCCATACCGTATTTAATAAGCCGGGGCCCAATAAGGCGATAATAATGATTGCCAATAATAATGAAGGGATGGAAAGAGTAACATCGAGCATATGGTTTAAAATACTCGAGCGAACCCCTTTGCTCATACCTGCAAAAACACCTAATACAACGCCAAGTAAAGTCGTAATTAAAGCAGTTAAAATTGCTAAACCAAAAGTATAGGTTGTGCCATTGATTAATCGGGATAATATATCTCTACCAAGGTCGTCGGTACCTAATATAAATCTTACGTCACCGACATCATCCCATGAAGGCGGTAATAATAAGGCATCTGTGTGTTGTTGATTCACGCCATAGGGCGCGATGACAGGCGCTAAAGTCGCGAGTATTGTTAAGGCAATAAATAGCCATAACCCAACTAATGCTACGTGATTAGCTTTAAAATGCCTCCAAAGCTGACGTAATGGGGATTTATTGAGCTCTTCTGAACTGATATCAGTATTAAAATTAAATTTTGCCATGTGTTTGGTTCCTGATTATAGGGTCAAACACAGAGTGTATTAAATCGGCTGTTACTGTTGCTAAAATAATAAATGTCGAAACAGCTAATAAACCGCCTTGTATAGCTGGAAAATCTCTTTGATAAATACTGTCGATCAACCAACGGCCAATACCTGGCCAAGAGAAAATGACTTCTGTGATCATTGCTAAGGTGATCAAACTACTAAATTGCAAACCTATTTGTTTTATAACGGGTAATAAAGCATTTCTTAGTGCATGACGAAAAATAAGTTGGCTTCGGCTTAGACCTTTTGCTCTTGCTGTTTTTATGTAGTTTTGTTCTAGTACTTCTAGCATAGAGTCACGGGTAAATCGAATAAGTACCATGGTTGGGTAGGTAGAAAGTACAATTGTAGGCAATAATAAATGTTTGATTGCATCTATAAAAGCATTAAATTTATAACTAACATCACTCAGTAAAATATCTATTAAGATAAATCCAGTTATATCAGGGATTTCATATAATAAACTGACTCTTCCAGACATAGGTAATAAACCCAGTTGTAAACAAAAGAACATTATCATCAATAGTGCGAGCCAAAATACCGGGGTTGAATAGCCAAGAAGCGTTAGAGTATTTATGATCTTATCAGGCCATTTTTCATAATAGGCAGCAGAGATAATACCTGCAGGAATACCAAATACAATTGATGCTAATAAGGCATACAAAGCTAATTCTAATGTTGCAGGAAATAACGCAACAATATGTTCAAAAATAGGTTTCTGAGACGCAAAAGATATGCCCCAATCTCCTTGAGCAACTCTGGTTATAAAAGAAATAAACTGTTTTGGAATACTTTGATCTAATTTATATTTTTCAGATAAAGCATCTGATTCATGAAATGAGATATCTTGAATACCACTTAAATTAGTTAATGGATCACCTGGGAATAAAAAACTCAAAGAAAATGTGAATATGGATAAAAGAAGCAGCATAAAACAGAGTAAAATAATGCGTCGAAAAATATATTCTAAAGCCATTATAGTTTCCTTGCCTTAGCCAGTGATACACCACCAAAAGATTTAATTTCAATATTTTCTACGTTGGTTGAGCTTGCTTGAAAGCGCATTCCTTGTGCTATCGGGAATAATGGTAACTCTTGGATAACCATTTGCTGTGCTTGAAAGTAAAACTCTTTTCTTTCTTCTATCTTGATAGTATCTAAAGCCTTGGATAATAATAAATCAAACTCAGGGTCACACCAATTTGCTGCATTTTTACCATTTAGTGCTGCTGCACAGCTTAATAATGGACTAAAGAAATTGTCTGGATCAGGCGTATCGGCTGACCAACCAAGTAGTACTGTGTCATGGGCATGTTCTTCAAGCTTTTTAATAAATGTATTCCATTCATATTCAACAATATTAACAGTAATACCAATTTTATTTAAATCGCTCTGTATTAATTCAGCCATTTTTCGTGCATTAGGGTTATATATTCTCGCTACAGGCATAGCCCATAAGTCCATTTTGAAACCTTCTACTAATCCAGCTTGTCGTAATAAACGTTTGGCTAATTCAGGATTGTAGTTAGGCATATTGACTTGAGCTTGGTATGCCCATGAGGTATTTGGTAAAATTGACTCTAAACGTTTGCCATTATCTAGATAAACAGCATGCATTATTTTATCAATATCTATGGCATGGGCCAGCGCTCTACGTACGCGATTATCATCAAAGGGGGCTTTTTGTGTATTGAAAGCCCAATATCCTATATTAAGATTGGTTTCTTTTAGTACTTTAATATCTTTTCGACTCGCTAAAATAGATAACTGAGATGAATTTGGGTGAGGTGTGACATCACATTCATGTGTTAACATTTTTGCGATACGTGTTGTACTATTGGGGGTAATATCAAATACAAGCTGTTCTAGTTCAACTGGGTGCTTCCAGTATTCATCATGTTTATAATAACGGATTAATATATCTCGTTTATAATCTTTAAATTTATAAGGACCTGTTCCGACAGGGTAGTTGTCTAAATTTTCTAAGGTCTCATCTATTTCTAAACTTTTGGCATATTCAGCAGATAAAATAACTGAAAAATCAGTTGCGATATTGGCAAGAAAACTACTTTGGGCATCAAACAACTCAAATGAAACACTATACTCGGACTCTTTTATTATTGATTTAATTAATTGGTCTAAGCCGATACTTTGAAAGTATGGGTATTGACCACCACTAACAAAATGATATGGATTATACGCATCGAATAAGCGACTAAAAGTGAACACCACATCGTCAGCATTTAATTTTCTTGTCGGCGTGAAATAATCAGTTTGATGAAATTGGACATCTTGTCTTAATTCAAATGTTATCTTTTTTCTATTATTTGAAATTTTCCAGGAATGCGCTAATTCAGGTAAAAATTCACCTGTATTAGCATCAATACTGATCAAGCGGTTATATAGCTGTTTAGACGTCAGATCTATTGTTGAACCTAATGTTGTGAGCTGAGGGTTAAAGCTAACAGGATTAGCTTCAGCACAATAGATTAATCCATGGTTATTTTGATTTATAAGGGCTTGTTCAGTACAGCCAGTAAGTATAAGTATTACAATGCTAAAGATGAATTTACTCACTCATCGTGCCTCTTTATTTTCGTGTTTATTGAGTGCTTTCTAACAAATTATATTTTTTTAGATACCCTCTAAGTTGATGATACGTTAAACCTAACATTTCTGCAGTTTTCTTTTGATTAAATTGGCTGTTTTTAAGGGCTTTATTTATCAAATCAATTTCAAATTGATTTGATAATGTTTTTAAATCACATGGAAAGCGGCTATTACTTATGTTGGAAGGAATGGTTTTAGATGAAGCATCATCTGATTTTTGTTCATGTAAATCAGTATTTACAACACGATCGTGTGTTTTTACACGACTAATAGGGCGGTAAGGGCTTTTAAAAGGGTCAAGAATAATATTATGTACTGGAATGTGAGCATTAGCACTACGATATACACTTCTTTCAACTGTATTTTTTAGTTCCCGAATATTACCTGGCCATGGATAATCTAATAATGTTTCTTGCGCTGAACGTGTAAAACCACTAAATAACTCCCACTCTAAATCTCGCGCCATATTAATAGCAAAGTTTTCAGATAATAGTAAAATATCTTCTTTACGTTCACGTAATGGTGGTAGTGTAATTACATCAAATGCCAGTCTATCAAGTAAATCACTTCTAAATTCGCCTTTTTCAGCTAAAGTAGGTAAATCTTCATTGGTTGCACAAATCAAACGTGTATCTACTTTTATTGTACTTTTTCCACCAACACGTTCAAATTCACCATATTCTATTACTCGAAGTAGCTTTTCTTGGATTAAACCTGAGGTATTTGCTAATTCATCTAAAAATAAACTACCGCCATCGGCGCGTTCAAACCGACCTTCATGGCGTTTACTGGCACCTGTAAAAGCGCCTGATTCATGGCCAAAAAGTTCACTTTCTAACAAGTTTTCGCTTAAAGCAGCACAGTTAAGTTTTACGTAACTTTGATCCCAACGTTTTGATAAATAGTGTAAACGAGCTGCAATGAGCTCTTTGCCAGTCCCGCGTTCTCCAATGATCATTACAGGTTTATGTAATGATGCTACTTGTGAAACATGTTCAAGTACTTCTAAAAAACTGTTCGATTGCCCTAGTAAATTATCTTGTTGTCGAAAACGGTTCATCTATGATCCTAAAATTTAGTCATTTACACTATTTAGTAGTGTATTTTAAATAATGTGCTAACAAAAGTTATTTCTCAAAGTAATTATTAATTCTATTAAAACAGTGTGTTATATTAATTTAAAAAGTTGGCAAGTATCTTGATGTGTTAAGTTAGAAGCAAACTAAGTTAGATAAATACGATAATTAATTAGAGGTATATACTATGGGTATTTTTTCACGTTTTACAGATATCGTTAATTCTAATATTAACGCAATTTTAGATAAAGCAGAAGATCCAGAAAAAATGGTTCGTCTTATTATTCAAGAGATGGAAGATACATTAGTTGAAGTGCGTTCAACTTCAGCTAAAACAATAGCAGAAAAAAAAGAACTTTCGCGTAGAGTTGATAGGTTAAATGCACAAGAAAATGAGTGGCAAACAAAAGCAGAACTCGCTTTATCTAAAGATCGCGAAGACTTAGCTCGAGCAGCACTTGTTGAAAAGAAAAAGGCTACTGAAACTGCAACCGTTGCTGAAAATGAACTGAACCATGTAGAAGAGCATATAAGCAAATTACAAACTGAAGTAACAACGTTACAAGAAAAGTTAGCCGATGCTAAAGCAAGGCAAAAAGCAATTGTATTGCGTCAACGCTCGGCTGAGTCACGCCTTGAAGTAAAGCGTACTTTAGATAGCTCTAAAGTAGATGATGCATTAAGTCGTTTTGATCGATTTGAGACTAAAATAGATGGGTTAGAATCTCAAATTGAAGCATATGATTTAGGTAAAAAGTCATTATCAGACGAGATTGCACAATTACAACAAGAAGATAAAGTTGATGATGAGCTTGCAGCGCTTAAAAAGAAAATGTCTGGTAAATCTGAAAAGTAGACCGTGTCAGTAAAAAATAGTATCAAAATCGATTTAATATAAAATAATAAAGGCGAGTTTTGGTACTAATATCAAGGAATGTAGGAGAGTAATATGAATGGTTTTGAAGAGGTAATAGCGCCATTAATGGTTTTCATGATATTTATTGCACCATTATGGCTTATTTTACACTACAGAAGTAAAAAGCAAGTTAGCCAAGGTTTAAGTGAACATGAACATCGCCAATTAATTGAACTATCAAATAAAGCTGAAAAAATGGCTGAAAGAGTACAAACTCTTGAGTCTATTTTAGATGCGGAGGCACCACAATGGAGGAGTAAAGTATGAGTAAATTAAAACGTGAACTTTATCGAGATCCAAGTCGTGGCAAAATAGCGGGTGTATGTGCTGGTTTAAGCGATTACTTTAATATGGAACTTTGGTTAGTCCGTGTCATCTTTATTTCAGCTGTTTTATTAACTGGCGGCCCGTTTTTTGTAGTCGCTTATATCGCATGTTGGTTTATTTTAGATAAAAAAGAACTGTCATACGATGAAGTATTAAAAACAGACTCTAAAGAAGAGCGTCCTGTCGAAGTTAAATTTAAAGTTTGGCAAGCTGGTGAACCACCAAGACGTGCATTACAAGATTTAAAAGAACAACTTTTTCGTGTAGATAGCAGAATTCAATCAATGGAAAAGTATGTTACTTCACCAGAATTTACCGTAAGTCATGAAATTAATAAACTTTAAGGAATTTGATATCATAGAGTGAATAGATACCCAAATCATATATTGATGTGGCTTGGGTTTATTACTTAATGGTATCGACTATTTATGCTAGATAAATTACTCAATGCAGTTAGTTCATCAATTAATTCACAGCTTAACTCTACTAATGCTAAAAAAATCAAACATCAAGCTCATCAATTATTGCATCGAAGTCTAGATCAACATATTACATTAGCAGTTACTGGTTTTAGCCGAAGTGGTAAAACAGCATTTATCACGGCTTTGGTAGAACAATTGACAAAGAGTGCAGATAAAGAAAACTTACCTTTTTTTGATGTTATTCAGAGCGAGAGATTAATTGCTGCTAAATCTGTACCACAAGATGCGTTGGCTTTACCTACTTTTCCTTATAAACACGCATTATCATCCCTTAAAGGTGAGTTTCCAAATTGGCCTGATTCAACTAAAAGAATAAATACTTTAAGGTTAGCGCTAAAATATAAACCAAACTCTGGTATTCGAAGCCAAATTACTGATACTTCTACATTGATAATTGATTTAATTGATTATCCTGGTGAATGGTTGATGGATTTACCCATGTTATCGTTAAATTTTGAGCAATGGTGTCAGCAACAATTTGAACTATTAAAGCAAAACCCCAGAGCTGAGTATTCTCAGGAATTATTGGAGAAATTAGCTACTTTAGATTTAGATGCGCCAGTAGATGAATCAAAGTTAGCTGAAATAGCACAAATGTATAAAGCGTTATTACAGCGTTTTAAAAAAGACTCTAAACTTACAATATTACAGCCAGGTCGTATGTTGATCCCCGGTGATTTAGATGGTGCGCCTCTATTGATGTTTTTTCCTATAAACTTCAATGAAAGAGAAAAAATTGTAGAGGGATCAAATTTAGCTCACCTTAAAAAACGTTATCAAGCTTATATTAAAGAGGTCGTAACACCTTTTTATGAGAATTACTTTTGTCGATTTGATAGGCAAATCATATTAGTGGATTTACTGACAGCATTAACACAAGGAGCAAATGTATTAGCTGAACAAGGTAGGGCGATAGAGCAACTTATTGCGCATTTTAATTATGGTCAATCTAGTTTTATTAAACGTCTATTTTCACCCAAAATAGATAAATTGCTATTTGCTGCAAATAAATCGGATCATTTAAGTACTGAACATCATAAAGATCTCGCAATATTACTAAATAGCATAGTGCAACAAGCTAAAAATGAGCTTAAATTTGATGGAGTTCAAGTTGAAACGATGGCGATGTCTTCTATCTGTGCTACTAAAGTTGTTGAAGTGAAAGACAAAAGTGGTAAAGCCATTAAATGTATTTATGGTAAGGAAATGCAAAGTGGCCAGTGGATAACCTATTTACCTGCTCAACCGCCGATGAGAGTACTTAGTCAACATGAATGGCCAAAAGAAGGGTTTTCATTTCCTGAGTTTTATCCTCAATTAACTTTTGATAATAATTTAAGGCATATTCGGCTAGATCATGTGTGTGAATTCTTGTTAGGGGATAAGTTAAAGTGACGATCATAGTTGTTTATACCCAAGCCACTTCAAGATGTGAGGTTCAGGACTGCTGAGCAATTCATGATCTAGGCGCATCTTTGCATTAATGGTTACTCCCTTAAAAAAAGATGGACCGGCAATATGCTCCTGCATTGCTCTAGTACCTACATCCATGCAGGCAACAACGAGCATGATTTGCTCAGAAGTCCCTGTAAGGTTGGTTTATAAATACTTTATGCAGCGTTATTGATTTTGAAAAGGGAATAACCATGTTCTTCAATCAATGCCTTGCCTAAAGCATTTCTAATTCCAACTGAATCCTGCATCTTGAAGTGGTTTGGGTATATTACAAAACGAATATAAATCGTATTCTTGAAAGGAGAAATCGTGAATTTAAATAAAACAGATTATCAGCAAGGTCGGGTAATAGAAACATTAGTCGAAGATGATGTTGCCCAGTTACTTGAGTCTACAGAGGGGTTGCGCCCGGGTGAAAAATTAAATGATGCCTCTAAGCATCTAAATGAAAGAGATACGATTGATAATGAAATAGATCACAATGATGGGAATACAGCAAAGTTAGAAAGCATATATGACAATAAACCAAGCTCATTACTTAAAAAAGTGTTTGTATTGAGTTTTACTACTTTAGTTTTTACTGAACTTGGCTTAACCGTTTATCACAGTTTTAATAGTTCGATCATACTAGGCTCATTATATAGTTTATTGATTATCAGCACATTAGGGCTTATTTCAAAAAAATGTATAAAAGAATACAGTCAACTTAGAAAGTTAAAATCGAATCAATTACAACGCATCGACGCAAATAGGTTGCTTCATTCTCAACAAATTGGTGAGGCATTAATTTGGCTTAATAAATTAAATAAACATCAAGAAATTGATGGCTTTAGTGAATTTAAAAATACACTGGAAGCGTATCATACTGATAAAGAGGTAATGACACTTTATAGTAATACAGTATTAACAAAGCAAGATGTAAAAACACAAAAGCTCATTAATAAATATGCGTTAGAGTCAGGTTTAATGGTTGCATTAAGCCCAATAGCATTGATTGATATGGCTGCTGTATTATGGCGAGGCACTAAATTAATTGAAGATATCGCAAAAGTGTATGGCATTCCTTTAGGTTATCTTAGTCGTATAAAACTTTATCGTTTATTAGCAAAACAAATGCTATTTGCAGGCAGTGCAGAATTAGTTTCAGATTTAGCAACAACCGCCATTGGAGCTGAGTTGGCAGGAAAAATTTCTGCAAGAGCAGGGCAAGGAATAAGTGCTGGTATTTTAACTGCACGAATAGGGTATAAAGCAATGGAGTTAAGTCGCCCAATCCCACGCTTAGAAAATAAAAGAAAACTGCTATCAAACTCAATGATTTTATTATTTAAAGGAATCAGTAAAAAAGTTTAAATAATAAATTAATACTTTTATCGCGTTCATTTCATATAGATAGGAGCGTATTTTATTTTTTATGTAAATATATTTTTACTTTAAATTCTCTGTGCAACCTATTTTAAAGTTCTGTATCGATTTGTATACTCTATTGTATTTTATTGTTTACAATTTCTCGTGGTTGATGGCTTTAAAATTAACAGTCAGGGGTTAATAATTTCTTTGCTTTAAAATAATATGTTCTTAACAAGTTGGCGTGCTTTTAAATTATAGGCACTGCCAAAAAAGAATTATTAAAAAGGCTGAACATGTCTAAAGTAAGTCAATATATCTCTAAAGAACCAGATCAAAATGGTTACATTAAATGGAGCGATGAAGAGAATTTAATTTGGTCAGAATTGATATCTCGTCAATTAAAATGTATCGAAGGTAAAGCCTGTGATGAATTTATGGCTGGCTTAAAGCTACTCGATTTACCAACAGATAGAATTCCACAATTAGAAGATGTAAGTAAAGTATTACGTCAATCGACAGGCTGGCAATGTGAACCTGTTCCGGCATTAATAAGCTTTGATAAGTTTTTTGAATTGTTAGCGAATAAAAAATTCCCTGTTGCAACTTTCATTCGAAGCCGTGAAGAGTTTGATTATTTAAAAGAACCTGATATTTTTCACGAGATATTTGGTCACTGTGGCATGCTGACAAACAAATCATTTGCTGACTTTACTCATAAATATGGCCAAATTGGATTACAAGCTAATAAAAAAGATCGTATTTATTTAGCACGTTTATACTGGTTCACAATTGAGTTTGGCTTAATGATGGTCAATGATAAAATACGCATTTATGGTGGTGGTGTGCTATCGAGCCCAGGTGAAACACAATATGTTTATTCTGGTAAAGCTGAAATTGAAGCATTAGATGTTGTAAATGTATTCAGAACACCTTATCGCATTGATATTATGCAACCGATTTACCACACTATAAATTCAATTGATGACCTATTTGATATATCAAATATGGATTTAATGTCATTAGTTGAAAAAGCAAAAGCATTAGGGCTACATAAGCCATTATTTGAACCAAAAGTAAAACTAGCAAGTTAAAGGATAAAAAATGTCTGATTTAAGTGCTCAAAAATGTGAAGCGTGTCATGCCGACGCCCCTCAAGTTTCAGATGAAGAATTAGCAACACTGATCAAAATGCTCCCTGATTGGGTACCTGTTGTAAAAGATGGTGTAATGCAATTAGAACGAGAGTTTAAATTTAAAAACTTCAAGTTAGCATTAGCATTTACAAATAAAGTAGCTGAGCTTGCAGAAGCGGAGTTTCACCATCCAGGTATATTAACTGAATGGGGTAAAGTAACAGTAACTTACTGGACTCATGCAATTAATGGTCTGCATAAAAATGACTTTATCTGTGCCGCAAAAACAGATGAATTATTGGAAGACTAAAATACACTATTATTTCATTATAAAGGCTCCTTTTGGAGCCTTTTTTGTTTGCCCAGCGAA